>JADGRG010000527.1 GCA_017881145.1 Sandaracinaceae bacterium
AGGCGGAGCGCGTCACGGTCAAGACACTCGAGAGCGTGGTCGAGAGAGCGCAGACGCGCGCGTACGGCGCGGACAACGCGGTGCGCTTGCTCGAGAGTCAGATCGCGCATCACGCCGAGCAACTGCTACAAATGCGCGAGCGCGCCGCGTCCGCGGAGCGCGAGCTCGAAAGGCTGGCGACGCAGCGCCAGGAGCTCGCCGGTGAAGCCGATGGCTTGCGCGCGCAGCTGGAATCGCTGGCCGAAGCCGAGATGCTCGAGGCCGAACGTTTCGCTGAAGCCAACTCCGCACTCGACCACAAGCGCGCAGCCGCGACCGAAGCCGAGCACGCGCTGTCGGTCGTGCGCGCGCAGCTCGCCGATGCGGACCGACGCATCGCGCGCGCCGACGCGACCTTGGCTGGTTTCGACAAGCGGCGTGAAGACACACGCAACCGCTTGACGCGTCTCGAGACCGAGCGCGCCGAGCTCTTACAACGTGCCAGCGAGCAGCACCAAGAAGCCGACGAGCTGCGCGCGCGCCTCGACGGTTTGCGCATGGGCCAGCAAGAGATCGGCGTGGCCAAGGAGGAGCTCGAAGCGGAGCTCGCGCAGCTGCGCCAAGACATCGTGCAAAGCGACGAGATCGTCGAACGCTTGCGTGGCGAGCTCGCGCAAAAGCGCTCGCGTCTGCATTCGCTCGAAGAGATTCAACAGCGCTTCGAAGGGGTCGGTGCGGGTGTACGCGCGCTGATGACGCAGTACGGAAAGTCCAATGGCCAGCACAAAGTGCACGGGCTGTTGGCCGATCGCTTCGAATGCGCACCGGAGCACACGCGCGCACTGGCCGCTGCGCTGGGCGAACGCTTGCAGTACGTCGTGGTCGACGATCTCACCACCGGTGTCGATGCGGTGCGTTACCTGAGCGAGGGCAAGCGCGGCCGCGCTACGCTGGTTCCGAGCGTGCCGCGTTTCGAGTCGCGCCTGTATCAAGGCTCCGAGCAGCCTTCGCCGCCGGCTCCGGGTGTGATCGGACCGCTGTTGACGTTGGTGCGCACGAGCGATCGAGATCTGCGCTTGGCCGAGCACATGCTGGGTGACGTGTTGGTGGTCGAGACGCTCGACGTCGCGCGCGAGCTGCACGAGCAAGGTCAAGCGCAAGGCATGCTGGTCACGCGCGATGGTCAGGTGATCTACGCGGACGGTCGCTTGTCGGGCGGCGACGGCGAAGACTCCGGTGCGCATCTGATCGAGGTGAAGCGCGAGATGCGCGAGCTGGGCGATGAGGTCGCGCGCTTGGATGCGGAGATGTCGACCGCCATGGCGCGCCACAATTCGTTGCGCAGCGCGATCGCACAACGCCAAGCCGCGCTCGAATCCACGCGTTCCGACGCGCACGAGAAAGAGATCTCGCTGGTCAAGGCCGACAAGGATCTGCGACGCGCCGATGAAGCGCAGCGCGCCGCCGAGAGTCGCGTCGAGACCTTGACGCGCGAAGCCGAAGAGCTGTCGCGCGTGCTGGATGGCGAGAGCGACGAAGAGAGCGCCGGTCGCAGCGAGCGCAGCGAAGCGCAAGCTGCGAAAGCGCAGGCCGAGATCGAAGTGGCCGCAGCGGACGAAGTCTATCGCGCACTGCGCGCGGGCGTCGACGAGCAGAGCGCGATCGTGACCGAGGTGCGCGTGCGAGCGGCGCAAGCCAAGCAGCGTTTGGAGAGCGATCGCGCGGTGGTCGAACGGCTCGGCCGCTCGATGGAAGAGCTCGAGTCGCGCAGCGAGCGTCTGTCGCTCGAGATCAGCGAGCTCGCGCAAAAAGAACAAGAAGTCAGCGCGCGTTCCGAGCAAGATCGCTGCGAGCTCAGCGAACGCAGCGCCGAAGCCATGCAGGCGCAGAGTGAGCTGTCCGAGCTGCGCTCCGAGTTCGATTCCGCGCGCACGGCCATCGGCGAGCAAGAACATGCGATGCGCGAAGTGCGCGGCCGCATCGAAGCCGATCTGCAGCAGGCGGGCGATCTGACTGTCAAAGAGCGTGAGGTCGGCCTGGCCATCGAGCACTTGCTGGACAATGTGTTCCAGAAGCATCGGCTCGACGTGCGCAAACAGCTGATCGATTACCACGACCGTGTCCAGCCCGACGAAACGCTGCGCAATCGCATCGACGAGCTCAGCAACGTGGTCGAGCGTATGGGCGAGATCAACCTCACCGCGATCGAAGAGTTCGAAGAGCGCAACAAACGCTACGAGTATCTGGTCGCGCAGAAGGACGATCTGGAGAAGGCCCTGGGTCAACTCGATCAGGCGATCCGCCAGATGAATAGGCAGAGCCGCAAGCTCTTCCGCGAGACCTTCGACGAAGTGAATGCGCGCTTCCAGACTATGTTCCCGCGCATGTTCGGTGGCGGCAGAGCCGAGCTGCGCCTGACCGACGCAGAGAACCTGCTCGAGACCGGCATCGACATCATCGCCATGCCGCCGGGCAAGAAGCTGACCTCGATCGAGCTGATGAGCGGTGGTGAAAAGGCGTTGACCGCCGTATCGCTCATCTTCGCAATCTTCCAATACAAGCCGAGCCCCTTCTGTCTCCTCGACGAGGTTGATGCGCCACTCGACGAAGCCAACATCAGCCGATACTGCGAGATGATCCACGCCATGACTGGCCGCTCGCAGTTCATCCTGATCTCACACTCCAAGACCACCATGGAGTCCGCCGATGTTCTCTACGGTGTGACCATGGAGACGCCAGGCGTGTCCAAGATCGTCAGCGTCGAGCTGCGCGACCGCAGCGAAAGCCGCCGTGCCCCGACGGACCAGAGCGCCGCAGCGGTGGCCTAGAGACCGGTGGCGTGCCCCGACCAACCTGGATGAGCTTGGGAGCCTGCGTTGCATCACGCGAAGCTGCGGAAATCACGTCGGATTCTCGATTGAGCGGGTTTTCGCCTCAAGTTTCCGAGCGGGTGATCCGATAGAAGTGCTCACAGGAGTATCGAACCCCATGAGTCGCATTGCCGACATAGCAGCGGGTGGTATGGCGTACGCGGCGGCACGCCTTTCGCGCTCTGCCCAGAACGTCGCCAACCTCAACACCGACGGCTACGTGCCAGTGGCGCCGATCGCGCAGGCCGATCTCGGCGGCGGTGTGAGCATGCACAACCCACCAGCTCAGTCGTCGCCGAACTACACCAGCTCGGGCCGCATCGACTCGGAGTCTGGCACCGATCTGGCACAGGAAACCGTCGAGCAGATCGGCGCCCTGACCGCCTTCAAAGCCAACATCGCCGTGCTCAAGACCGACGACGAGATGCAGCGCGCGGTGCTCGACATCAAGGTGTGATCAACTCTCGATATCGGCTTTGAGCTCTGCGCGCAGGGCTGCAGAGGCATCCACGCTGACCGGGTAGTCAGGGTGAGTGACCTCGATGCGCAGCGGAACCTGCGGATCGGTGATGCCAGCCGCATACTCCTGGCCGACCTCGAAGATCAGGTAGTTCACTGCGGGCAGGCGATCGAGCTCTTCGCCGAAGTGCGTCGAGAAGCGCGCGACGAACACGTTCTGACCGATGCGGACTTGGACGGCGGTGCGCAGCGTGGCGAAACACCCGAGCATGCGAGTGCGCTCGGCGGGGTCGTCGTATTCGATGAAGAGCGTCGCGGACAAGCCGCCGCTGGGCGGTATCATTTCGTTGTAGGTTTCGATCTCATGGGCGATGGCGCGCTCATCGCTGATGCGCTCGGTGCGCAGCATCTCCTGGACCTGCAAGAGCGCCGTGTCGTGGTTCTCGAACACCATCGACATGTGCTCGCCCAAGAGCACGCGCCGTCGGGCTTTCTCCGCGATCATCCGGTTGCGGAAGTGCGGCCTGATCTCTTCGTAGGCGGCAAGCGAGAGTAGCTCGGCTCGTTCGACTTTCTTCATGGGCAACTTCTAACTCTTCGGTACTTGTGATGCTGCTGAAACCTCGGGCAGGCCGTAGGCGCGGTTCAGGAGCTCGATCGGGTGGTAGCACTCGGTGCCGAGCTCTTTGGCGATGCGTTGTCCGGAGAGCGGGCAGTCGCTCGCCACTGCGTCGTAGCCAGTCGCGCGCAGGCCGTCGACCAGCTTCTGCGCGTACTTGCGGCCCAGCTCGTAATACTGGGCCTTCATTCCCCAGGTTCCGTCCACCGCTGAGCACTCCTCGATGACTTCGACTTCGGTGCCTGGCACTTTGGAAAGCAGGATGCGCCCCGGTGCGCCGATCTTCTGTGCACGCAGGTGACACGCCGCGTGATAGGCGATGCGCCCGAGCGGCTTTGGGAAGTCGCGTCGGAGGGTCTGCGCTTGCCAGCGTTTGCGCAGGAACTCCATCAGGTCGAAGGTGTTCTCGGCGACGGCTTTGGCTTCCGGCGTGCCGAGCAGCTCCGGGTATTCTTTCTTCAGCACGTAAGAGCAGGTCGGCCCCGGCACCACGACGTGGAGGCCCCTAGCGACGAAGGGATAGAGAGTGGCGACGTTCTGCTGCGCTTTCTCGATCGCGGAGGCGACGTCCCCACCGTCGAGGTTGGGCATGCCGCAGCAGGTCTGCTCGCGTGGAAAGTGCACCGATAGCCCGTTGTGTTGCAGCACCTGCACAGCTGCGATGCCGGTGGTTGGCATGTTGTAGTCGCTGGTGCAGGTCGAGAAGAGCACCACCTCACCCTGCTCGCCGGCGTTAGGGCTCGGGGTGTGCTTTTCGAACCAACCGCGCAGCGCGACTCGCGCGAAAGGTGGCAGATGGAACTCGGCGCTGATGCCAGCCGCGCGTTCCTGCAGCTTGCGCATCAGCCGGTTTGCGCTGACCAGATTGGCGATCGGGGCCGCGATGCCGGATGCGAGCTGGCCGAGCAGCTGCGGCTCGCCGAGTGCGCGATCTTGCAAGGTGATGCCGTCACGCCGTGCCCGCTGCGCGCGATGACGCAGCATCAAGCGCGGGAAATCGAGATGAAACGGGTGCTTGTCGTCAGGCGTGTAAGGACACTTGATGTAGCAGAGCTTGCACTGATAACAGAGGTCGTTGACGGTCTTGTAGTCGTCCGCAGTGAAAGCCTCCACCTCGCCGCGATTCAGCTTCACGTAGCCGTCCACCCGCTCGAAGAGCGCAGGGAACGAAGGGCAATAGCCGACGCACATTCGGCAGCCATGGCAGATGCTGAATACGCGCTGCAGCTCGGCTGCGAGATCGAGCGGATCCCAATAGCGAGCATCGTGCGGATCGAAGGTCGGCGTCTGTGCTGGTCTCACTTGGCCTGCCTCGCATGCAGCTGAAATCCAGGAAGGCGCTCGGGACGACCCGCGTGCGGTCTGCGCCACATAATCACGGATCGTCCAGAGACTTGCCGGCTCTTTGCCCAGAAGTCTCAGCTCAGAGACTGTCCAAAGCCTTCTGGAAGCGGCCGGCGTGAGACTTCTCGGCCTTGGCCAGGGTCTCGAACCACTCGGCGACGTCCGTGAAGCCTTCGTCGCGCGCGGTCTTGGCCATCGACGGATACATCTCGGTGTACTCGTAGGTCTCGCCGGCGACCGCAGCTGCCAGATTCTTCTCGGTGGTGCCGATCGGCTTGCCGGTTGCTGGGTCGCCCGACTGCTTCAAGTAGTCGAGATGGCCGTGCGCGTGGCCGGTCTCACCATCGGCCGTGTCGCGGAAGAGGCCAGCGACATCCGCATAGCCTTCGACGTCCGCAATCTTGGAGAAGTAGAGGTAGCGGCGGTTGGCTTGCGATTCGCCAGCAAACGCCGCCTTCAGGTTGTCCTCGGTCTTGGTGCCCTTGAGTTGCTTGGCCATCTGGCTCTCCTTGGTTGTGGTCACTGCTGGGTTGTTGCTCTTTAAGTCCCCGCGCACTTTGCGCAAAGTCCGCGGTAGATGTGTTCGACGCGGCGCACGGAAAAGCCTGTGAGCGCCCGCGGTTTCGGGCGGGTTTCGGCGGCTTTGACGTCGCGGATCTCTCCGCAGCGTTCGCAGACCGCGTGATCGTGGGGGGCGACGTTGGGATCGAAGCGGGCCGGCCCACCCAGATCGAGCGGCCTGCAGCGCTCGACGCGGGTCAGCGCAGCCAGGGTGTTGTAGACGGTGGCGACCGAGAGCGCCGGGAAGTGGGTGGCCAGCCGCTCGTAGAGCTCCTGCGCCGTGGGATGCGTCACGTCACCGGAGAGCGCGCGCAGGATGGCCAGCCGCTGCGGCGTGGCCTTCAGCCCAGCGTCCCGCAGTACGGCGGCCGCTTCCTGCTCGCTCTGAAAGATGCGGTTCATTATCAATTGATAATGAATCTAAATTACGAGCAAGCCAGCGTCAAGACCCGGCTGAGCGCGGGCTTCGCCTCGGCTTCGTGCGGCCCGCCAGGGGCTTTACTCCGGGCCGACGATGCTTTCCAGCGCGCGGTGATGGGCGTCGGCGAGCTTGGCCACCGGCACGTTCACGGCTCGGTCGATCACCAGACAACCGCCGCCGGTCTTGCCGACCACGGCCAGTGCGACTCCCAGCGACGCGCAGACCGCCTGCACGGCTTGCGCCTGTTCTGGCGCGTAGCTGATCACTGCACGCGAGGGCTCTTCGCTGAAGAGCTTGGCGAGCTCGCGTCCCGCGCGGAGAGCCGAAGGCGGCGAAGCGGATCCGTCACTCGAACCGATGCCCAGTTTGACCGTGCAGCCGACGCCGCGCGGGATGCAGCTCTCGGCGAGGCAGACCGCGATACCGCCATCGCTAACGTCGTGCGCGCTCGCCAGCAGGTGCTGCTGGGCCAACCCGATCAGCGCCTTCTGCAGGCGAGCTTCTGCGGCCAGGTCGATCCCGACCGGTTCGCCAGTGACCTTGCCGACCTTGCTGGTTAGCCATTCCGACGCGCCCACCGCGCCGCGCGCGGGCGTGCCGAGCAGCGCGATCTGGTTGCCTTTCGCGAAGGCCAGCGTCACGCAATCACTCACGTCGCGAAGCTGTCCGACAATCGCCACGGTCGGCGTGGGCAGGATCGGTTGCCCCTCGGTTTCGTTGTAGAGGCTGACGTTGCCCGAGACCACCGGGATGCCGAGCGCATTGCAGGCGTCACGGATGCCGTCGACGCTGCGGCTGAAGCGCCACATGGTTTCCGGGCGCTCCGGGCTGCCGAAGTTCAAGCAGTCGGTGAGGCCGAGCGACTCGGCGCCGACGCAGGCCAGGTTACGTGCGCACTCTGCGACAGCCATGGCTGCGCCCATGTACGGATCGAGCTGCACGTGACGGCCGTTGCAGTCGACGCTGAGCGCCAGGAACTTCTCGATGGTCCGGCCGCCGTCCTCGCAGAACACCCGCACCACCGCGGCATCCGCGGCGCCCGGGCGCACCACCGTGCCGTCGCGCACCACGTGATCGTACTGGCGCCAGATCCACTGTCGCGAACCGATGTTGGGCGAGCCGATCAGCGCTAGCAGCTCAGCGCTGGCGTCCCCGATGGTCGGACCGATCACCGTGCTGGCGATGGCGTCGGGCGGCACTTCGCGCTGCGGACGATCGTAGCGTGGGCAATCGTCGACCAGCATCGGCACGGGGATGTCCACCACCACGCGCGCGTCGGGTTTGATTGGCTGCTCGTCGAGTGGGTCGTAGCCGGGCGTGGCTTTGCAGACGAAGCGGCCGGTGTCGGTGACGCGACCGATGATCGCGACGTCGATGTCCCACTTCTTACAGAAATCGAAGACCTCGTGCTCACGGCCAGGCTTAGCGACCATCAACATGCGCTCTTGCGATTCGGAGAGCAGCATCTCGTAAGGTGTGAGCTGCTTGGTGCGGCGGGGGATGGCGTCGAGGTCGAGCTCGAGGCCGTTGCCGGCGCGACTGGCCATCTCCACCGAGGAAGAGGTGAGACCGGCTGCGCCCATGTCCTGGACGCCTTCCAGGCAGCCGCTGGCGAAGATCTCGAGACAGCACTCGAGCAGCAACTTCTCCATGAAGGGGTCGCCGACCTGTACGGTGGGCAGCTTCTTCTCGCTGGCTTCGTCGAACTCGGCCGAGGCCATGGTCGCACCGTGGATGCCGTCGCGGCCGGTCTTGGAGCCGACGTAGATCACTGCGTTGCCGATGCCACTGGCCTTGCCGAAGAAGAGGCCGTCGCGCTTGGCGATGCCGACGGTGAAGGCGTTGACCAGGATGTTGCCGTCGTAGCTGGCGTCGAAATAGACCTCGCCGCCGACGGTCGGCACGCCGATGCAGTTGCCGTAGTCGCCGATGCCTTTGACGACACCGCTGACCAGCTCCTTGGTGCGCGGGTGATCGGGTCGGCCGAAGCGCAGTGAGTTGAGTGATGCGATGGGGCGTGCGCCCATCGTGAACACGTCGCGCAAGATGCCGCCGACGCCGGTCGCCGAGCCCTGATAAGGCGCGATGAACGAGGGATGGTTGTGCGACTCCATCTTGAAGACGGCGCAAAACCCGTCGCCGATATCCACTGCACCCGCATTTTCGCCCGGGCCTTGCACGACCTTGGGGCCAGTGGTCGGCAGCCGCCGCAGATGCACGCGCGAAGACTTGTAGGAACAGTGCTCCGAGTACATCACGCTGAACACGCCCAGCTCGGGATAGGTCGGGACGCGCCCCAGGTCCTTGACGATGCGCTGGTATTCGTCGTCACTCAGGCCAAAGGAACGGCCGAGCGCCAGGTTGACCTGCGGC
>JADGRG010000528.1 GCA_017881145.1 Sandaracinaceae bacterium
AGAGTGGCGAGCTCGACAAAGCACGTGCGCTCTTCGACGAGGTTGCCGCGCGGGACCCGCACTTCGCGGGCTTGACGCTGGAGCGCGGTCAGCTCTTCGAGGCCGAGGGCGCCTACGACAAGGCTGCCGAAAGCTACAAGCAAGCGCTCGAGAAGGATCCGGCCGACACCGGTCTCATGCTCCGGCTCGGTGCGGCGCAAGTCGAAGGCGGAGTGCTCGACGACGCCGAACAGACTCTGCAGAAAGTCATCCACGAAACTCCGAACTCCGCCGAAGCCGAGTACTTCATCGGTCGCATCGCGTTCGCTCGCGGTCGCGGGCCGGATGCGCTCACGCACATCGATCGGGCGCTCTCGTTGGACTCTACGCAGGCGGTCTTCCACCTCTATGCAGCTCGCGCTGCGCTCGAGATGGCGAACCTCGCGCGCACGCTAGATGAAGTCGAGGTCGCTCTGACGCGTGATCCCGCGCTGGCTGACGCGTATTGGGTGCGGGGAGTCGTGCGGCTGCGCACGGGAGCCGTCAAGGATGCCCTCAAGGATCTGCAGCGCGCGCTCACGCTCAAACCCAGCCGCACCGAAGCGTTGGCCGTGGCAGCGGAGTGCTACGACGAGTTGCGCCAGCTGCCACAGGCCGTCCGGACGTTCCGCACGGCACTGCAGCGCAATCCGGAGAACGGCGAGTGGTGGTACAAGCTCGGCCGCATCTACCTCGACATGGGCGAGCGCGAGCTTGGCAACGATGCCATGAAGAAAGCCATGGCGATCGGCGACAAGCAGGAGTCGATGCCCTACTGGCTTCCCGACGCCTACCGGCTCGCAGGCGAAGTGGCGCGTGGTGCTAACAACAAGAAGACTGCCATCGCGCTCTACAAGCGCTACCTCGAGATCGCCTCGGACGGCGCCCTCGACCGCGATGAAGTGCGCAAGATCCTAAAAGGCTGGGACGTCGAGCTCCACGAGGACTGAAGAGCTGTCCAGAGACGGCTCATAGCGGCTTACGTCCTCGCAAGCTCGGTCACGCTACAAAGGTAGCGCTCCCTCGCTTGCTGCGGGCGCGCTCGCTCTGAGCCATTTCTGGGCAGCTCTTCGGCGAGGGTCTGCTCGTTCTAGGTGAGGCTTTGTTTGTCGAAGGCGTGCGGCAGGAGCGTTGCTGTGGTCTCATCTAGGTGGGTGCCGTCGGTGCCGTAGCACCGGACTGCGAACGCGGGTGCAAACTCCACCAGCACTTGCCGGCAAGCGCCGCAGGGTGTGATCGGCGCACAGGGTGTGATTGGCGCATCGGTGGCTCCGATCACGGCCAGCGCGACGAAGCGTTTGCATCCCGCAGCGATAGCCGCAAACACGGCATTGCGTTCGGCGCAGATGGTGAGGCCGTAGCTGGCGTTTTCGACGTTGCATCCGGCGAAGATGCGCCCGTCTTCGCAGAGCAATGCCGCGCCCACGTGAAAGCGCGAGTAGGGCGCGTGCGCGTTGTCGCGTGCAGCAGTGGCCGCTGCGAGCAGAGCGTTCCAATCGATGGCTTGGTTCATGCGGATGGCAGCTCCTCGATCACTGCGTTGAGCAGACGCTTGAAGTGTGCCTCTGCTGCGCGCGCGGTGTCTTGCACTTCGTCGTGGCTCAAGGGCCTGGTGGAAAGGCCTGCAGCTTGGTTCGTGATGCACGAGATCCCCAGGCAGCGCGCGCCCATGTGGCGAGCTGCGATGGTCTCGAGCACCGTGCTCATGCCGACAGCGTCCGCGCCAAGCGTGCGCAGCATGCGGATCTCGGCTGGTGTCTCATAGTTGGGCCCGAGCATTCCGGCGTAGACACCCTGCTTGCAGGGTTGGCCAAGGCGTGCGGCGAGCTCGTGCGTGAGCGCGCGCAGTCCGCGGTCGTAGATCTCGCTCATGTCAGGGAAACGCGGACCAAGTGTCTCGTCGTTGGGGCCCAGCAAGCAGTTGTGTCCACTCAGGTTGAGTTGGTCTTCGATCGTCATCAACGTGCCGGCAGCGAGGTCGTCACGGATGCCGCCCGCAGCGTTGGTGATGATCAGGGTGCGCGCGCCGAGCTGCAGCATCAGCCGCACGCCGAACACCACCTCTTCGGGCGTGTGTCCTTCGTAGAGATGGACACGTCCCTGCATGGCGACAACGCGCCGTTGACCACAACGCCCGAGCACGAGGTTGCCAGCGTGACCCACCACGGCCGCGCGTGGCATATCGGTGATTTGCGTGTAGGGAATGCAGAGCTTGTCTGTGAGCGTGTCCGCGAACGTGCCGAGCCCCGAGCCAAGCACCAGCGCGACCTCGGGCGATACGTCACTGACGCCGCGCAGAGCGCGCACCGAAGCGAGCGCTCCGCCCAAAGATCGAGTGGGTTTGGCAGGCTGCATGAGCCAAGTAAGCACGCGCAGGACACTGCTATGTCAAGGCCAACCGAGCGCTTTCGGCAGGTCACGCAGGATGCTAGAATTTATCGAAATGCCATGAACGAGTCGGTGCATCGCTCGTTTCGCTTGTTGCCGTCGGAGCAGGTGCTCTGGCAGGGGGGGCCCAAGCTCGGTCTTTCCCGTCGTGGCTACTATCTGCTCATCCCCGCGCTCTGCTTTGCCTTCGCGGCCGTGACCGCGCTCTTCGCTGGTTTGATCGTGGTTGCTGGCATCGCCGCGCTGCGTCCGACCGCGCTCTTGGCGTTCTACTTGCTCGCAACCGGCGTCGCCTTCGCCATTGCGCCACGCTACCTGCTCGATCCCTGCCGATACCTGGTGACCGATCGCCATGTCATCTGGAAGCGTGGCCAGCATCGCCGCGTGATCGAGCGTCGCGCCATCACCTACGCGCGCATTCGCTGGCATGCTTCGGAGCCAGGCGTCGGAGATCTCGAGCTGGTGCGCGCAGCACCCTTTGGGCCGTTCTCGCGCAGGCAGCGCGTGGTGCTGCATGATGTGCTCGCGCCCGACCGGCTCTACGCGCTGATCCGCGAGGTCGAGCCGAGCGACTTCGCGGGCTACGCGGACGTGCCGCTCATCGAACGCCTCGACAAGGGCGAGCGTGTGCTTTGGGGCGCATCGCCGCTCGGCATGCGCATGGGTCGTTCCGAATTTCTCACCGCGTTCATGGGCGTGCTCGTGCTTGCCGCCGGCTTCGGCTACGCGCATCGGATCGGCTCGGTGCTGGTCAAGCTGGAGGAGCTCGGTCTGCCGGTGCGCTCCTGGACCTGGCTGATGCTCTTTCTGGCCATCCTGATCTCGGCGGCGGTGATGCTCTCGGTCGGTGCAGGGCTGGTCTGGCGCGGCATCTGGGGTGCTCGCGCCGACGGGTCACGGACGGAATACGTCCTTACCGGCACACGCGTGCTGATTCGCCGCGGACGCACCGAGCTCTCGGTCGATCGCAGACGCATCGTCGATGTCGCTGCGCAGCCCAGCACCGGCGACCTCTCGAACCTCTACTTGATCCTCGATGGTCCGCGCGCCACAGCGCTCGACGACAGCGGTGCGCTCGGGTTGCTCTCGCCACCGCGCGCCACCGTTCCCCCCGTGCTTTACGAAGTCCGCGATCGCGAGCTCTTCCGACGCCTGCTCTTCCCGGAGGGTCAGAAGAGCCGCCACCCGCTGCACGACGCCGCCTGATAGATGGGCCATCCAGCCTGCGTTGACCGGTCTTTGCGGGCAGACTAGGCTCCGATGCCCTCGCTGGTCGTGCGGGGTTTCCGCGCGGCTTTCAAGGTTCTTGTCTCATGCGCGCATGTTCGTATTGCCATCAGCTCCTCTCAGACGGTGAGTCGATTTGCCCACGCGATGGCGCACTCGGTAGCGAAGCTCAGGTGGCGCGCGTGCCGGGGCAGTTACACGTGCGCTTTCCCGCCATCGAGCCCTTCGCGAGAGGTGCGACCGGCACGTCGTTTCTGGCCGTTCAGGCACAGAGCGGCTATCGCGGGCTGCTCAAGATCTTGGCGCCGGAAATCGCGGCGAGTGCGGCTGAGCGAGCACGCCTGAAGCGTGAGCTGCGCAAGCAGACCGCGCTGACCAACAACAGTCTCGCGCGCATCATCGACGGCGGCGAGATCGGGCCGGAGCTCTGGCTCTTCCGCGACTTCGTGCAGGGCGAGTCGCTGGCGCTACGCTTGCGCAAGCAGGGAGCTTTGCCCGTGCCCGAAGCACTGGCCATTGCAGCTCAGGTCGCCAGCGCGCTCGACGAAGTGCATCGCCAGGGCCTCTTGCATCGCGACATCAAGCCCGGTCACATCGTGCTCACCACGCGCGTGGATGCCGTGCCGCTTGTGACGGTGATCGACACTGGCATCGCGGCGCGTCTGCCAGCTCACTCGGTGCTCGAGCTGCTGGGCACGCCGGCCTACATCGCGCCCGAGGTGCTGGCCGGCAAGCCTGCGAGCTTTCGGTCGGACGTCTACGCGCTGGGCTGCGTGCTCTACGAAATGCTGACCGGCGCTCCACCCTTCACGGCTGACACCGTCGAGGGCGTGCTCGCCGCGCATCGCGAAATCGAGGCCCGCGAAGTCGAGGTCGACCTGCCGCTGCCCGTGCGTGCGTTGCTGACCTCGCTCTTGGCCAAGGAGCCGCGCCGTAGGCCGTTCTCGGCTCAGCAAGTGCGCCGCACGCTCGATCCTCACTTGCCCGCGACCACACCCGAACCGAGCAGCGGCACTCGCACGCTGGCGGGCAACGTGGCTGCACCTCGCCCCTCTTCGCCGCCAAGTGTTGCGCCTATCGGTCCGGGGACGCCGCCTCCGCCGCCTGCCGGTTTTGCCACTCGCTCCAG
>JADGRG010000006.1 GCA_017881145.1 Sandaracinaceae bacterium
CAATCAACTGTCTTTCCGACAGCCAGACCGCGCGCGCCACGCGCACGGCCATCGCTCCCACCTTCGGCGTCGGGCTCTCGCTCTACATGACGAACTACTTGGCCATGACGATCGAGTGGCGTGCCCTACCCTTTGCGTGGAACACGGCCGGCACCGATGAGTCGGGCAACGCGCGTGGCAATTTCCCGGATGGTCAGATCGACTCCCAGGATCGCCTGGCGCATTTCAACCACATGATCTCGCTCGGTCTCGCATTCTACCTGCCGACCGAACCGAAGCTCAGCACTGCGGGAACCGAGTAGCTCTCGGAGCGCAGAAGCGTGGAGCAGCAGCTCACGGTTTCGCGACCATGTCGCGTGCCGATGAGCTGCTCTGCTTTTCGCCGGCTGAATCCGCGACGAGCCGCTACGGCTTCTTGCGCGGGACGCCGGTCTTGTCCAACGAGTACCCGGCCGTGAGGCGTGGCCGAACGCGTTCTTCGTGTGGAGTCGTGGTGGTTGCGTTGGACGCTAGGGCTTCGAGGATACGGTTGCGCACGCGCACGCTCTCCTCGACGCAGAGGCATTCGATGAGTTGTGGAACGTGGGTCACCGCGTCGTCCTGAGAGAGCACGGCTGCAACCGCGGTAAAGCGCACGGTCTCGTTTGCGTCCTCTAGAAAGCGCACGACCCCGCTGCCGATGCGCGCGTCTTTGCGTTCGGATAGCGCCGTCAGAATCTGTATCTTGCGCGCGGGATCGCGCTCGTATTCGGTGTGCATCCCGGCCAAGAGATCGATCAGGTTGGCGACCACGATCTCCTGCGGCATCAACTTGTCGAGCATCTTGATCGGCCAGGAGATCGACTCGGCCTTGCGCAGGAAGGCGCTGACCGGTTCGAGTGCAACGGCACCTGCCTCGACGATGCCGTTGAACGCCAGGTCTTTCTCTTCTTGGTCGGTGATGCTCGGCTCGACGTAGAACGTGAAACGCGGCAGCAGCCCTTCCACTGCCTCCGCGCTGCCCACCTGAATGAGCGCCTGGATTGCTTCCCAACGGTCGTAGGCCTGCGCGCGCTTGTTAGCTACCCGATCGGCGTACTTACGCAGCGGGCCACCTTCCGACTTCTTGCCAAACATTCCCAGAAAGGCCATGCGAGCTGCACCCTTGATCTGCTCGGGAGCGGTGCCCACGCGAGCCCATGTTCGGAGCTCGCACGGTCCCGCGAAACGCGCGACGCATGCTCGCCCATCGTCTCGCGGCGCCAGTCAGAGCTCTCGATTGAAAGCTCTCAGCTAGCGAATCAGCACCGGCCGCAGCACGACCTGATTGTCGGCCGTATGTACCTGGAAGCGCACCATGCGGCAACTGTACTTTTGCACCAGGGCGTCGCCGCGACCCTTCAGCCGCTGGCAGAAGCGGTCCTGGGGGATGTTGGATACGTTCTCGCCGAGCGCCTGCTTGGCAGCCGCGTATTCGCGATAGATGCGCGCGTTGTAGGCGTCCTCGCCCTCGGCGGCGAGCTTGGCCGCGACGACGGGGTCGTCCACCACTTCCTCGGCGGGTGCACCAGCTGCGGCCGGCGCTGCCGCAGCCCCGGGCGCGTCGCCAAACGCGTCGTCCTTCCAGTGGCTCGCAGCAGGCGGCACGGAAAGCTTACCGTCGGCGTCCTCACTGACTTCTTCGGTGCCCGTGAAGACATTGAGTAGCTGGTTGATGCGGAAAGCCAGACCGCCCAGCTCCGCGCTGTCGGTCTCCAGGCGTATGTCGGTCTTGCCGTTGATGGCCGCCAGGATGCCCTCTTCGATCTGCTCGATGGGACGCATGATCGAGGTGCCAATCGCGAAGCCGTAGCCGCAGACCAGCAAAGCGCCGAGCACGAGCATGATCAGGATGACATTGGCTGTCGATGCGAGCTGCATCTTGGCCGTGCGGTCACCCATGACAGCGAATGCGACCGGAAGCGACGGCGCCAGCGGAAGCCGCGCGGTCACGCCGGTGTATTCGTCGGCGCCGAGCGCCACCCGCCACGGCTGCGTGGCGTTGACCTGACCTGCAAGCACCGCCGCAGTGGTCGATGCGCTGGGACCGAAGAGGAAGCTCTTCAGATCGCGCGCGCCGGTTCCGTCGAGCGAGGAGCTGTAAACCTTGCCATCGACGATGAACGCGACATCACGCCCTAGCAGCTTGCCAGAGCTCGCAGCGAGGCCGTTCGAGAGATCGTAGCCGATCACGAGCGCACCAAGAACGCTCCCGGTCTCTGCGCGGATCGGCGCAATGGCGATCTGGAGCACTTTGTTCTGCTCGTCTTCGAGCCAGACGTCGTGGGTGGTGGCACCTGTCTTGAGCGCCTGCCCTAGCGCCGGGATGGCCCCGACCAGGCTCTTGCCGAACATCACGTTGCGAGCACCGTTGCGTGCGATCGCTTTGCCGGCGTCGTCTACAACGACGACGATATCCGGTGCACCGCGACCGCGCGCCGGGTCGCCGAGCCAGGCGTGCGTCGCCTCGGCGGACTCGTAGGCTCGCGTGCGACGGCTATCGATATCGAGCCCGCCGAAGATGTCGCGCATCTGTCGTGTCCCGGCGCGATCAGCCACCAGGTCGACGAATTCGAGCGCAGACAAACGGAACGAGCGATCAAAAAGCACTCGTTCATTGTCCAGGCCTGCTTCGAGCTCATTGCTGAGCTGTTTGCGTAACTGGCTCGCTACCGTGAAGTAGGAAACCAATCCGATCAGCACCACGACAGCTAGGTTTCCAGCTATAATCTTCAGCCGCATTTGGCGTCTGTCTCCTCTTGGACATCGACAGGCCACCGCACATAAACGGGAATCAAGCCCCGGCGCGCGACCGACCTGCTGAAGATACTCCCGTACCGGCGTGGAATATCTCGCGACGCGCGCGAGGGGTCAAGTTCCGTTGCTGAACTCAGACACGAAGCTGCGTCATTGGAGGTCCGTCGAGGCGCTACTTGCGCGCCAACGGGTACGTTTCAGTCTGCGCGCTCTGACCTTCCAGGAAGTAGGCGATCGTCGCAGAGAGCGCACACAGCGCGGCGCCGCCGAGCACAAGCTCGGACGCGTCGCCAAAGCGGGCCGCCAAGCGCGGGTCGTTCTGACCACGTCGATCGAACGCAGCCATGCCGAGCCCAGCGCTCGTGACGAGCCCCGCGCCAGCCACGCTGGCGAGGATCCAGGTCCACACACGCGCGCGTTGCACTGCGCGCACTTCCGAGCGCGCACTGAGCGCCGCGTAGGCAGAGGTCAATGTCCCAGGCTCGACCTGCACCTCGGCTTGGAAGGGCACGTAACCGCTCTCGGTGACACCCAAGCGGTGGCGTCCCGGCGAGAGCACGAGTGGCTCGGTCAGCGGCGCGTGTCCCACGAAGTGACCGTCGACCATCACCAGCGCGCCGGGTGTCCCGACGTTCACACGCAGAGTGCCGGCGCCGGCCGCGCTGGGCCGCTCTGCGCGCTTCTCCTCCACTTGCCGTTTGAGCACCGCGATGCGCTTCGACACCTCGTCACGATCACGGGCGTCCACCCGATCGTGCAGGTAGCGCTCATAGGCTTCGATGGCCGCCTCGCGCTCCATCAGCTCATCGTGCGCGCGCCCAATGTCGAACCAAAGATCCGCGCTCGGCGCGATGGCCACCGCCAGCTCGAACTCGCGAATGGCAGCGCGATAGTCGTGGGCGGCGAAGAGTGCCCTGCCCTCGTCAAAGTGCCGCTTCGCCTCGCTCAGCTCGGAGCTCGGCTCGGCAGCCGAGTGCGCCACCGCAGGTGCCGGTTGCTGACCGGTCTGCGTCTGCGCACTCGCGACGGAGCACAGACAGAAGAGCGACAGACACGGAACGAGGCTGGCTCTGCGAGTGGCGGCGTCCAGCATGCGCGCGAGCTTATCACCGGCACTCGTTCGAGATCCCATCAGGCACGAATTCGCAGGCGTCGACACCACGGGCTACCATGCCACAGGTGGTGCAGCGCGGCTCTCTCGGCCCCCAGCCACGCCCAAGACATGAGCTGGCGAATCCTATGTGAGAGCGCCGACCTTGCGGTGCAGTGCCTGCAAGCGGCGCAGCAGATCGAGCTGGACGCCACGCCATCAGTGGAGGACGACCTACTCGCAACGGCCATGCAGCAGCTGTCTCGCGGCGAACCCACGGCAGTGGTGACGCTGACGCTACCCAGCCTGAAGGAGCTGATCGAGCTGAGTCATGCAGCGCGCGGGCAGCCGCTACCGGTTGTGCTTGCGCTGCCAGCACCGGAACCACGCCGCAAGCGGCTCCTCGACGTCGCGGGCGATCTCGGCATCGTTGCGCTCTCCGAGCTGCGGCCACTCACCACTGCGCTCGCACTGCTCGGCCGCGGTGGGCAGGAAGCCTACGGCGCGTCGGCTCGCGCGCTCTCGGTTGCCGATCGCGCACGCGTCAAGCCGGGCCTCTTTTCGGGCAGCAAAGCGGCGGGGCAGCTCGTGCCAGTGGACGCAGGCCAGATTGGCTGGACAGCACAGCCTGACACCGGAGCGACGGCCCTTGGTGAAGCGCGTGATGTCGCAGAGGCACTCTTGGCACTGCGCGCGGTGGAACGCAGCACGGACGTCCTTGCGCCGAGCGTCGAGGGCATCGACCCGGCACTGGTGCTCGACGTGATCTTCGGGCCAAGGCGCGCACTTTCGGATCCGGCGAGCAAGACAGCGCTCGCGCCCTACGGCATTCCGCTGCCAGTCGAGGAGCTCTGCGCGAGCCCGTCGCGCGCCGCTGCAGAGGCCACGCGGATCGGCTTTCCCGTGCGCATCTCGCTGGCGTCACCCGATCTACGGATCTGGGATCACCCAGACCTGAGCGTCGACATGGTCGACAACGCAGCGCGGGTGCGCGACACCTTCCGGCAACTGGTCGCTCTCGCGCACGCCCGATTGGTGGGAGAGACCGGCCCGGGATCTGGCAGCGATGCAAGAGTGCTCGGTGTGCTGGTGACTGCCACGAGCGAAGCCAACGCCACGCTCTGGGTGCGTGCGACACCGGTGCCGAGGGCCCACGTCGCAATGGAGTTAGGCTTCGCCGACCCCCACGGTCGCGCCGCCAACGACAGTACCCTGCTCATGCTGCCCGCGCCGGCCAGCGCGATCGAGCGAGCGCTGCGCCGCCTGCAGGGTGCAGACCTGATCTTCGCCACCAGCCCGGCGCAACGCAAAGCGCGCCTGGATGCCGTGCGCGATGTGCTCCTGCGTCTCTCGGCATTCGTGCACGAACGCAGAGAGGAGATCGAGTGCGTCGAGCTGCGTCCGGTCGCGCTCTTGATGGATGGCTCGGCGGAAGTCCGGGAAGCTTGCGTCACCGTCAGTGACTGCTTCGAGCGTTCCCTCGCCACTCCGACGAGCCCCTCGCCGCAGCCATGAGCTGCAGCGAGCGCCCAACGCGTCCGCTCTCGGTCAATGCAGCGCTGCTACCGTGAGATCCCGCGGTGATCGGCAACGGCTCCGACCGGCGTGGAAGCGTAGTAGCGCACGGCCAAGAGCGCACCGAGGAGCAGGACACCGACGAGCACCGATCTACGTATGATCGGATTCATGTCATCCCAGAATTGCATCGCGCCTCCGTTTACTTTGCTTGCAGGGTACAAACGAGCGACGAGCTGCGTCAACGAACGCTCTTCAAGGCGTGGCGCGGTCGCCGCACACCGTCACACGTTTCGCGCGGTCAGGCGCTGCGCGAGTCGCAATGCGGAGCGCATGCCAGTTACATCAGCGGCTCCGCTCTCAGCAGCATCGTAGGCGACACCGTGGTCGACGCTGGTGCGCACGAAGGGCAAGCCCCAAGTCACGTTCACAGCCTCACCCCAGTCGAGCAACTTTGACGCGATGGTGGCTTGGTCGTGCATCATCGCAACGACGCCGTCGACCGTGCCAGCCGACGCTTGGCGGAAGGCGGTCTCGGCTGGCATCGCGCCGCGCAAGACGACACGCCCACTGCGGATGAGCGCATGCGTTGACGCTTCACGCATCGCCGGCTCGATGACACGGATCTCCTCGTCACCGAAAAGACCAGACTCACCAGCGTGCGGATTGAGCCCGGTGACCACCAGCACGATGGGACGCGCGCTGGCTCCGGCCGCAGCGGCATCTGCCTCACGCACCAGCGCCTCGGCGAGATGCACGATGCTCCGGCGCACGCGTGGCGCAGTGATCTCTGCAGGCAGATCGGCGACGGCCAGATGGGTGGTGACCAGCGCCACGCGCAACCTCGGTCCCAAGAACATCATGGTAACGTCGTCGTCACGGAGCTTCGCCGCGCGTGCCAGGTGCTCCGTGTGCCCCATGAATTCATGACCCGCGAGATTGACTGCTGCTTTGCTCATCGGCGCCGTCACGAGCCCTCGTACACGCCCGGTCAGTGCGGCAGCGGCGGCCAGGTCGATCGCGCGCAGCTGCGCAAACCCACCGCTGGCACTCGCTTGATGCGCAAGTGCTTGCGCTCCCCAGGGCGCGCCCACGTCTGCGATGGCGAGCACGCCTTCGCGCGTCGCCAAGTCGCCCTGAGCCGGGACCACGGCGATGCCACCGTCCAACGCGCCCAGCTCCCGCGCTCGCCGCCCCAGCCATGCCCCATCCCCGAAGAGCACGATGCGATCCTGGGCGCAGGCGGAGAGCGCCACGCGCAAAGAGATCTCGGGACCGACGCCTCCCGGATCACCGGTCGAGATGGCAAGCGGCAGGGTCGTCACGGCGACTTCATCTTATAGCCGACACCACGCACGGTCTCGATCGGATCAGCCACCGGCCCGAGCTTCATTCGCAGCCTGCGGACGTGGATATCCACGGTGCGGCTGCCGCCGTAGTAGTTCACGCCCCACACGCGGTTCAGCAGTTGTTCGCGGCTGTACACGCGGCCGCGGTTCTGGCTGAGGAACTTGAGCAGTGCGAACTCTTGATGAGTCAGTTCGATCACACGTCCATCGACGGTGACTTCGTGGCCCGCCAAGTCGATGCACATCGGGCCGATCTTGATGCGCTCTTTGCCCGCGAATTCGCTGCGCCGCCATTCCCCGCGACGAATCCGGATATAGAGCTCGGCCGGGACGTAGGGAACCAGCACGAAATCGTCGAAGCCGTCGTTGCCGTCCAAACGTTGGGCCTGGCCAACCGCGACGGCGACCAGGCACGGGACTTCGGCCAGCGCGGGCACGGCACGGATGCGCAGGAGCGCTGCCCGACCCGCGTCGAACTGGTCGAGTGCCTCCACCAAGATGGCCGCTGGCGGCTCCTCAAGGAACGCAGGCTCATCCAGAGCGTCCCAGAGGTCATGGGCTCGCACGCGACAGCCAAGCTCTCGCAGGACGGAGAGACCGCCTTCGTCGCGCTGCAAAATCGCGCTTGAACCAATCACTAGGACCCACATGACTATGCCCTCGGGAGGCCTGGCTGCCGCTGCCCGGCACCACCCCAGTGGTGCAAGCCCAGCGGTCGCGCGGAGTGTACTCTGAATGCTAGACGGCGAATGTTTCTAGCCGGTTACGGGCGCCTTTCCTTGACCGTTCAAAGTTGCCATTGATACATACCTCCAAGGCTCGACGGAGGTCGCGGATAAAAGTGGTGGATTGCTCGTGACCACGAAACGGTGGAGGCTCGTCGTTAGCCCGCTCAGCGGCGGAGCGTCGTTGCGGCAGCTCGACATCGAAGCCAGCAACTGGATGGGAGCGTTGCGCGCCGCGCGCACGGAGCTGGGTGAAGAAGGCGGGATGCCGACCGGAGCGAGCTGCGCGGTTGCTCCCGACGGAACGGTGACGATTCTGGATGCCACGCAACGGCGCAAGTTCGTCCTAACTCCAGTCGAAGCAGATGTCGTCGCAGCAGCCAGCGCGGCGGTTGCGGCACCCGTCCCAGCGCCCGCAGCGCCTGTGCCCGCCGTCACTGCGGACCAGATAGCCGCAACAGCCGCACCCGCCACCGCGCCGACGGAACCGGCGCCCGTGGAGGCCGCGGCAGCGCAGGTCCAGCCGCAGCCGACAGTGCAAGCGCCGCAGCCGCCACCCGCAAGCGCTGCGGTCGAGCCGCCGGCCGCAGAGCCCGCGGCGCAGAAGAAGAAGCGGAAATTCCAGACCGTCGCGTACACGCAGGGCATGAAAGGCCCCGCTTGGCCCGCGGCGCAGCCAACAGCGGCAGCACCCGTGCAGCCAACGGCGGCGGCGCCCGCAGAGCACGCACCAGAACGTGCAGCGGCATCCACTCCTGGCAGCCTACCCGCAAGCCCACCTGCCGAGGCGGCGAGCTCAGCGCAGCCCAAGAAGCTCGAGACGGTCGGGTACACTCACCAGAGCGCGGCACCGGTCGCGGCGCCTGCTGCCTCGGCTCCTGTGACTGATCGCGGGCCAACGAGCACGCCTGCGCAGGCGAGCGCGCCCGTCGCAGCCGCAGCGCCGCGCGCGAGCAGCGGCTCCCTGGCCAAGACGGCGCCCCACCTGGAGCTCCTCTTCACGCGTGACGAAGAGCCTGGCGAGCGCAATCCGCTCACCTACCGGGAGCGTGCGTACTTGATTCCCCGCGGCATGAGCGTGACCGAAGCCGAAGCCGGCCTGCGCTTTCTGCTCGTCGATCTACAACGCCAAGTGCAGAACGCAGCACGAGGCAAGTTCATCAACCTGGCCGCATTCGACCATCGATGGACCGATGCACCCGAAAGGCCACCCTTGGTCGTGCTCGAGTGGCGGGACTGGCGCGGCGAGCCCTCCGTCGACTACCCAGCGACCGAGCGCGGTTCTCTGCCAGGTGACGCCGAGGGCGGCGAGTCTGACGAACGCTTGGCCGACGTGTTCGAGGCGCTGCACGAGCTTGCGCATCTACGTTCGGCGGCCGAAGCACTGGACTTCGTCGTGAAGCTACTGGGCACGACGGTCCCCGCCGCAGCCAACAGCGCCTGCCTCTACGACATCAACACCGATGAGCTGCGCTTTGTCGCGCTCACCGGTCCCGGCGCGCAGGCTCTGCAGGGCGCGGCCGTTCCCCGCAGCGGCGGACTCTTTGGGCAAGCCGCGCGCAACGAGCACGCCGCGCTGGTCGTGCCGGACGTGTCACAAGAGCCAGCCTACAACCCCGCCACCGACGGCAGGCATGGCCTCGACGTGCAGAATCTACTCTTGCGACCGGTGGTCCATGACGGTCACCTGCTCGCCATGCTGCAGCTCGTCAACAGGAAGTCGGGTGCATTCTCGGCGGGTGACGTCCACGTCGTGAACTATGTGGC
>JADGRG010000529.1 GCA_017881145.1 Sandaracinaceae bacterium
GCGCCCCGGATAGCACGCTAGGGTCCAGCCCGCAATCGGAGCATCCAAATGCCTGCCTCCGGCGCAAGCGTGCTGGGGTGCGGCAGATCAAAGGGCGCAGTGTTGGCTGAGGCCGGACTTGGGCCGGCATGGGCGCGGCTCGGTTTTCCTGCTAGATGAGTAGCCGGGTGCCACGGGGTGTTGAGGCTGAAGCAGTGGTTGCGGATCGTTGGGGCTGGGTCGGCATTCGCGGGCTTCGGCATGGGCGCGGTGTTGCTGGCGTGGCTGGTGCTGCCGGTCCTCTCCATCAGCGGCAGCCGCGCCGTGCGACGCCGCCGTTGCCAGCGAGTCGTGCGCGCGAGCTTCGTGTTCTTCCACGACTACATGCGCCGCTTGGGGCTGGTCGACTTCGATCCGGCAGCCTTGCGTGAACCCCTGCCTGAGGGACCATTGGTGCTCGTGACCAATCATCCGACCCTGGTCGACGTCACCGCGATGATTGCGGCGTTTGGTGAGCTGTGCGTGGTTGCCAAGAGCTCCTGGTTTCGCAACCCGTTGGTCGGTCCGCTGCTGCGCTGTTGCGGCCACATCGACAGCGGCGTTCGAGGAGCGAGCGATGGCATCGCGTTGCTGGACGAAGGTGCAGCGCGACTCGCCGAGGGGCACCGCGTGCTGCTCTTTCCCGAGGGCACTCGCTCGCCCGCTCAGGGCATGCGTCGCTTTCGCAGCGGCGCCTTCCATCTCGCCATGCGCGCAGGCGTGCCTGTGTTGCCGGTGCTCATCACCGCGGATCCGCCGGGCTTGAAGAAGCACCAGCCCTGGTACGCGATTCCCAACCAGCCAATCCGCCTGCGCCTGCACCAGCTGCCGCTGATAGCGGCTGCGAGCTTTGCAACGCCACGGGAGCTGCAGGGAGAAGTCCGCAAGTGCTTCGACGCGGCCTGGGCAGAACACGCCAGCCCGAGGCCTGCGCCAGAAGAGCAGGTGCGGGTTGCTTAGTGCGCGCAACAGCCGCTCTGCTGGCTGGCTCGTGGCGGCCGACGCCGGAAGGCGCGATTTGCTGTCGAGGTCGAACGCGAGCGTTTGGGGCGCTGCGCGATGAAGATCGCCTTCGTTACAGCCAATCGCGAGACTCTGCCTGACCCCGTGGTGCCGCTCGGCTTGCTCTACGTGATGGCGAACACGCCTCCCGGGCACGAGCTGGTGCTCTGGGATCTATGCTTCGAGGCAGAGCCCTACGCACACTTGCAGCAGCGGATCTCCGCGTTCGGCCCCGACCTGATCGCCGTGGGCATGCGCAACATCCAGTGCAACGACTACTCCGGACACGGCACGACGCTCGCCCACTACGAGCGCGTCTTCGAGGTGATCCGTGCGACGACGAGCGTTCCCGTCGTGCTCGGAGGTGGTGGCTTCAGCGTGATGCCAGAGGAGCTGATGCGCCGCTTCTCGCCAGACTATGGAATCTGCGGCGAAGGCGAGCGCGCATTCTCAGAGTTGGTGAACGTCCTGGCTGGCAACCAAGGGTCACTCGACCAGATCGCAAACCTTCACTACTTTCGGCGCAGTGAACAGCCCGACTCGGGTCCGGTTGCGTCCAGTGCGCGCGCTCCCGCCCAGCTCACGGTTGTCCCAGCGCGCGGAGTATTCCAGAACCTCGATGCCTTGCGACCACCGTCGCGCGCGGCGTTGGATGCGCGGTATTACCTCGACGTCGGCATCGATGCGGTCCAGACCAAGCGCGGCTGCTCGCTGCGCTGCGACTACTGCACGTACCCTACGATCGAAGGTCGCATCAGCCGCCAGCGCAGGCCCGAGCAAGTCGTCGACGAGCTGCTCGCAGCGCGTGAGGAGCGCGCCGCCACGCACTTCTTCATCGTGGACTCGGTCTTCAATCTTCCAGCCGCGCACGCCAAAGCGGTCTGTCGGGAGATGATCCGACGCGGCTTCGACACCCCGTGGACCTGTTACGTGAACCCCATGAGCTACGATGCGGAGTTGGCTCAGCTGATGGTAGAGGCAGGTTGCGCGGGGATGGAGGTGGGATCCGATTCTGGTGTCGACGAGGTGTTGGCGCGTCTGCAGAAGGGCTTCACGACGGAACACATTCGAGCGCTGCACCAGCGTGCGAGCGCGGCGGGCATTCCGGACTGCCACTCGTTCATCCTGGGCACACCGGGCGAGACCTTGGACGACGTGCGGCGTACCCTCGAGTTCTGCGCAGACCTCGACCCCTTCGCTGCGATCATGATGCCGTGGACCGACGACCGCGAAGCGCTCGACCCCGAGCTGGCCAAGGAGCATCGCGCGTTTCGGCGACGCATCGAGGAGTCGTTGCGCGAAATGCAGCGAGATCTTCCGCACTGGATAGTTCCTGCGTTGGCGCTCAACTTCGATCCCGCGCTCTTTCGCATGCTGCGCCGCGGTGGCTACACTGGCCCGCTCTGGCAGCACATCCGCCGCGCACGCGGCAGGACTCGTCGTCGACGGCGTGTGCCGAGCCTGTGATGCGAGTCTCGAGGAGCGCTGCCGCGCGCTTCCGGGCTACTCGGCTTGCAGCTCATGGCGGCGGAGGTATCCGCTCACGGCCTGCGCGAGGCGGCGCGCTTGCGTCGCATTCAGCACGGGTAGCTCCGTGCCCCAGTCATAGCTCATCAGGTTGCCCGCAGCCTGATCGTGCTCCGGGTTGCCCAGGAAGTGCCCGAGCTCGTGCGCGAGCACGCCGCTGGCTGCGATCGAGGACAGGATCACGTAGTGCGCGCCCGGGTGAGTGCGCGAGTGCCAGTGCACGCCGCGCCGCACTTGGGTCGGGTCGTCCACGTCGCGCAGCGAGCGCACCACGAAGCAGTTGATCACGCCTCGCTCGAGCTGCGAATCGAGCGCGTCGCGATCGTCGCGGGTTTCGACCGCCGCATGCTCCGCTCCGAGCGCGACCGTCGCGCGCAGGCTGAAGGCCACGCCGTAGGCTGCGAAGATCTGGTTCGCTCGCGCCAGGCGTTCCGAAAGAAACGCCGCGTCGACGACCGGCCCGTCTGGCGCTCGAGCGACGTGAAATACCACGGCCAAAGTCACGGGCGTCTGCGCTACAGCGTGTGCGAAGCCGCGCGAAAGCAGCAGCGTTAGCAGGCCGACCATGCACACCACTCGTCGTGACCATGAGCGCACGACACGAGTGTAGCTGTCGCGCGCTTCCGTGCAGCGTCGACGCGGGGCAACGCTGCCCCGCGTGCGCGCACTAAGGCAGCGTCGGGTTGCCAGGCCGCTTTCGCGGAGAAGCCTGTGCGATGACGGAGGCGGTGACGACCTGCCCGAGCCTGTAGCCACCCGGCTTGGCAGGCGTGACGGACAACGCTTGGACGAGTCGAAGAGCGTTGTCGTTCTCAACGGCAGGCTCGCGGATCATGTCGAGCTTCGAGGTCACGATGCGCGCGAGGATATCGATCTTGCCGACGCGGTAAAGCGCGATCGCGCACGACGAGGGCTGCACAGCGATTTTCTTCCTGATCGTAGTGTAGGTTTCGCGTTGCGCGTAGGGGCTTGCCGATCGCCTGCCAGACGCGGATCCTTGTCTCCGCCATGGCCCGCAAGCTCGACGAGCTGGACTACTACTCCCTGCTGGGCGTGCCGCCCGACGCCACCGTCGACGACATCAAGGCTGCGTTTCGCGCCTTTGCACGCCGCTATCACCCGGATCGCCACGCCGGGGAGCCCGAGCTGGTGGCCAAGGTCACGCGGATCTATCGGCGCGCGACCGAGGCCTATCGCGTGCTGACCCACATCGATCAACGCCGCGCCTACGATGAACAGCTCTCACAAGGCCAGCTGCGTCTCGATCCCGAGCGCGTGCGCAAAAGTGCGCGGCCCAGTGCTCCACCGGGTCACGCGGAGGTGCGGGACGCGCGCGCTCGGCCCTTCGTGACCAGGGCCGAGCAGGCTTTGCGCGCCAAGGACTATCGCCTGGCCAAGCTCAACTTCCAGATCGCGCTCAAGCACGAGCCCGACAACGCCGCACTGAAGCAGAAGCTCGCCGAGGTGGAGGCGCTGCTGCTGGCCGACTGATGCTCTCGGGCAAGCTCTCGGCCAGGGGCTCGTGCTATGGTGGCGCCGATGTCTCGCAGAGCCACAGTGGAACGCAAGACGCGCGAAACGCGGATCCGGGTCGAGGTCGATCTGGACGGGAGCGGCGTGCACCAGATCAACACGCCGTTGCCGTTCCTGAGCCACATGCTCGACCAGCTCGGTCGGCACGGGATGCTCGACCTCCGAGTCGACGCCGAAGGCGACACCGAGATCGACGGCCATCACACCACCGAAGACCTCGGCATCACGCTCGGGCAGGCGGTGGCGCGGGCGCTCGGAGACAAAGCCGGCATTCGCCGCTATGGCTCGGCGACGTTGCCCATGGACGAGGCCTGCGTGACCTGCGCGCTCGACCTCTCAGGCCGACCCTACTTCGTGTGGCAAGTCCCGCTGCCCAAAGCCAAGGTCGGCGACTTCGACACCGAGCTTGCCGAAGTCTTCTTCGAGGGCTTCGCGCGCGGCGTCGGCTGCAATCTCCACATGCACCTGGTCACCGGCCAAGTGCTGCATCACATCATCGAGATCTGCTTCAAGGCGTTCGCGCGAGCGTTGCGCGAGGCCGTCGAGGTCGATCCTCGTTCGACCGGCGTCCCCTCCACCAAGGGCACGCTCACGGAGTAGTTCGTGTCGATGGAGCTCATCCCCGCAATCGATCTGCTCGGCGGCAAAGTCGTGCGACTGCAACGTGGTCGTTACGACCAGGTCACCATCTACTCCGAGCGTCCGGTCGAGCAGGCGCGAGTCTTCTACGACGCGGGCGCGCGGCGCTTGCACGTGGTCGATCTCGACGGTGCGCGAGACGGCATGCCCAGGAACATCGCGGTCATCGAAGCGATCCTGCGCACGGTCCCGGTGCGCATCCAGGTGGGCGGTGGGATTCGGGATGAGCTCATCGCCAAGCGCTGGCTCACGGCGGGCGTCGAGCGAGTCGTGCTTGGGACCGCTGCGGTGAAGGACCCAGTGTTCGTGAAGAAGCTCTGCGCGGAGCATCCGGGCTCGGTGGTGGTGGCCGTCGATGAGCGTGACGGCGAAGTGGCCGTGGAAGGCTGGCTGCAGGGCAGCGGACGAAGCGCCAGAGATCTGGCGCGCGAGGTCGATGGCTGGGGAGTCGGTGCCATCTTGCACACGGTGATCGCTCGCGACGGCACGCGCGAAGGGCCGGATGTGGATGCCACGCTCGCACTGCAGGGCGAGGTTTCGGCGACCGTGATCGCCTCGGGCGGAATCGGTGAGCTCGCGCATATTCGCACGCTGGCAGAGCGAGGCGTGCGCGCCGCCGTCTGTGGTCGCGCGTTGCTCTCGGGCGCGTTCTCGGTGCCGGAGGCCTTTGCCGCGGCCGGGATGCAAAGCTGAGCGGCGAACGAGGCGAGTCTGTGGAGCAAGAGCTCGAAGTCGGCGTCGATGA
>JADGRG010000530.1 GCA_017881145.1 Sandaracinaceae bacterium
GGCGGGCGAGCGCCGAGAGCACAGCGGCATCGTCGTCGTGTGGACTACGTACGTATATGATTCGTGTGCCAGATGTATCCGCGGAAAAGGGATCGCGACGCACCTGCAGCCGATACGTTCCTGGCAAGAGCGGACCAAAGGGAGCGCTCTGCGGCTGCGAGCAATCGGGCAGCGAGCCGGTGCGCAGCCACAGACCTCCGCCCCGTTCGTCGATGCGCAACGCCTCGACGATGCAGCCGACAGCGTCGCCGAAGAGCGAGAACGTCGGCGTGGCTGGTGCGGCCCACACCCGCTGCCCGAGGAGCAAGGTGGCGCTGGCCATGGCGATCGGCAGCCGCACCGAACGCCGCGCGACCAGGCTTCCGGCCCGGGAAGCACGCAGCCAAAGCTCGGCCTCGGGCCCGTGCGTGACGAAGTCCAGCGCGACCACGCCGCTGGTCAGCGGTGAAGGCTGAGCAGCGGCTGCACTCGGGGTCAGCGCGGAGTTGGTCTCTGCCCAGAGCTGCGCTGCCGGCTCACCCACATGCACCAAGACCGTGCAGCGCTCCTCGGGCACGCACGCTCCACCGACGACCCGCGTGCGCAGCAGCCCAGGCGCGATGGCCGAAGGCTCCGGCTGCACGACACCCTCGGAGAAGTGCTGCAGCGCACGCAGTGAGCGGCCCTCGGCAGCGACGCCGAGCGGCTGCGCAGTGATCGAGAGCTGAGCCACGGCGGCGAGCTCGGTCGACGCGAGCTGCGTCTTCGCCAACACTTGGGCCGGGCCAGCGTAATCGCTCGGCAGCGGGAGCGTGCCCTCGAGATCGCCGGTGCCGGAGCGCGCTGCGTGGAGCACACCGCGCGCGAGCAACCGTGTTGGTGCGCGCAGCTCGACGCTGATGTCTTGCTGGGCGAGCTGCGGACCCGCGATGCCGCGCAGCTCCGTGTAGAGCAGCGCGCGCACTGGCAAGAGATCGCCAGAGAGCGCCGAGCTGGGCACGATGATATGGAGGTCGTTGTCGATCTCCCCGGTGTCACCGACCAGCACCAAGCAGAGCGAAAGCGCGGCGAGCGTCGGCACGCCGAAGCGTAGGAGAGCGCGCATCGCGTCACGCCCGCGCGCGCCGGTCGGCGGTGCCTGCGCCGCCCACGGCGCGCCATCCAGCTCGCTCGGGGGCGAGGGACGCAGGCGCTCTTGGTCGTCGGCCGGTCCCCGTGACATCCACACTCCTCTCGCAGCACGCAGCCCAAAGAGCCGCTTTGGCGCAAAGTGACCCCTCGACAGTGCTGCTGAGCTACCCTATCCCTACGCCGTGGCCAGCACGGGGGAAAACACCATGGGACGCCCGAGCCGAGAACGCATGGCGGACGCAGCCATCGACGCGCTGCAAGGGCAGCTCTCGGCCTATATGGAGCGCAAGGGCCTGCGCTCGACCTCGCAGCGCCGGCTGGTCTCGGATGTGTTCTTTCGGGCGGCCGGGCACCACTCACTCGACGAAGTGCTGGCGATGGCGCGGGCCGAGGATCCCAGGGTCGGCTACGCGACCGTCTACCGCACCATGAAGTTGCTGGTGGAATGCGGGCTCGCGAACGAGCGGCAGTTCGGCGATGCCGTCACGCGCTTCGAGATCGCCCACCACGACAGCCACCACGACCATCTGATCTGCCTCGAATGCAAGCGCATCGTGGAGTTCGAAGACAGCGAGGTCGAAGCGCACCAGGAAGCGCTAGCCCAGCGCTACGGCTTCTCCCTGGTCAGCCACAAGCACGAGCTGTATGGGCTCTGTGCGGAGTGCCAGAGGAAGTAGCGCTCAGCGATGCAGGGCGATGGCTTGGCGTGCGGGGCCGAAGTCGGAGGGGCTTTCGACGCTGGCGCGGTGCACGTCTTTGTCGATGCGACGGATCATCCCGATCAGCGTCTTGCCGGGACCGATCTCGACGAAGAGGGTGACACCGTCGTCCAGCATCTGCTCGATGCTCTGCTGCCAGCGCACGGGCTTCGAGACCTGCCTGACCAGCGCGTCGCGTGCGGCGGCGCCACGCCTCACGGGCTTGGCGTCCACGTTCACGTAGATGGGCAGGTTCGGCGCGTTGAAGGTGGTTGCGGCCAGGTCGACCGCGAGGCGCTCCTCGGCAGGCTTCATCAGACTCGAATGGAAGGGAGCACTGACCGAGAGAATGCGCACCTTGGGGCCGAGCGCACGGATCTTCTCTCCTACCGCGTGCACGGCCGCGGTCTCGCCCGCGATCACCAGCTGCCCAGGACAGTTGTAGTTGACCGGCTCGACGATGCCGGCCGTTTCGTGGCAGAGCTTCTCGATCGCCGAGAGCTCACCACCGAGCACCGCGGCCATCGCGCCTTGGCCGAGCGGCACCGCTTCTTGCATGTAGCGACCGCGCTTGCGCACGAGCTTCACGGCATCTTCGAAGCCGAGCGTGCCCGCACACACGTTCGCGGTGTATTCGCCCAAACTGTGACCGGCCACGACATCGCAGCGCTCGCCCAACCCTGAAAGCAACGCGAAGGACGTGGTGAGAATCGCCGGCTGTGCGTTCTCGGTCAGCTCCAGAGCGGCGTCCGGCCCCTCGAAGCAGAGCCGCGACATCGGTTCACCGAGCGACGCGTCCGCGCGCTCGAAGATCTTGCGCCCAACATCGGTCTGCTCGTAGGCCGCGCGGCCCATGCCAATCTGCTGAGAACCCTGTCCTGGAAAAACGAACGCGATCTTCGCCATGCACTAGCCCCGACTGCTGATTGCGCGCGCTCACGTAGCATGAACCACGTGCCAATCATAATTGGCCGAGAACTGGGTATGGCAAGTGCGCTATCCTGCTGCCATGCAGGGCCCAGACGACGAGGCCGTCGTCATCGACGAGACCGGCACGGTGCGCGTCGAAGGGGCCACTACGCGGTCGCGCCTCGCGCAAGCCGCTGGACTCTACCGAGCCTTCGCACCGGGCGGCAACCTGCTCTTGCTGGAGCGCTCTGCGCTGCGCCGCGAGCAGGGCGAAAAGCACGCGCAAGTGCTGATGGCCGGCGATATCGTGACCAGCACCACCGTGCTCGAGGTGATGAGCTTCGTCGCGCAGAACCGGTGGCATGGCGAGCTACGCATCGATGGGCCGGACGCGAGCCGCTGGCTCCAGATCGCGGACGGAGCACTCAAAGCTGCCGGCAGTGGCGTGCCCACCGAGCGCCTCGGCGAGGTCATGGTGGCTGCGGGGATCATCACCGCCGACCAGCTCGCGCGCTGCGTGCTCGGCGCGAGCCCAACCCGGCGCTTCGGCGAGATCGCCGTCGACAAGGGCTACACGAACCGCGAGCAACTATTCGAGGCGCTGCGCATGCAGATGCAACGCATCTTCCAGAATGCGCTGGTCGAAGCCGCAGGGCACTACGTGATGTGGCGACGCACGGAGGAGGATGCAGCCGCCAATATACCGGCGATGATGCTGCATCTACCCATCCAGGGCTTGTTGATGGAGGGCGTGCAGCGCATCGACGAGATGGCGCTATTCCGCCGGCGCGTTCCGAACGGAGAGGTCTGCCCGATGGCCAGCAGCCGCGCGGCGACCGCCACCGTCACGGACTCACTGCGTCCGGTGTTGGGCCTCTCGGACGGCACCCGCAGCATTCTCGAGATCGCGCGCACGCTGCGCTCGGACGAATACCAAATCACCAAGTGGGTCTGTCAGCTGCTGCAGATCGGCGTGGTGGAGCTCAAGACCCAGGGGCAGCTGGATGCAAGCGCAGCCACGGAGATGATCGCGCGCTTCAACCCGGTGCTGCGACGCATCTTCGAGGCAGTCGAGCGGCACGGCAAC
>JADGRG010000531.1 GCA_017881145.1 Sandaracinaceae bacterium
CGGGCGCGCTCGCTCTGCGCCGATTTCTGGACAGCTCTTGAGCGCATTGCGTTGGGATAACGTTTCAGCGCTCAGGGCTCGTCGCCGCGTGTGCTGTAAAGCTGGTGCGCGATGGCGTATTCGGCCACGCGCGGAGCAAGCAGGCCTTGGGTCGACTCACCGCTTCGCAGACGTCGGCGTACTTCGGTCGAGCTGACGTTGGGTAGCGCGGGCGCGGTGGCACCGGGCCGCTCGTAGCCTTGCCGCTCCACGATGATGGGTTTCGCCAGCGCTTCGATGCGCGAGAAGTTGTGCCACTTCGCGGTCTCGAGGAGCAGATCCGAGCCCAGCACCAGGCGCAAGCTTGCGCCCGTGTGCCGGGCTGCGAGCGCCTCGAGTGTGCGCAGGGTGAGGCTCGGTGCTGGCAGCTCGCCCTCGATGGTGGAGATCCGCACCCGCTGCAGATCGGCCATGGCGAGCTCGCACATGCGCACGCGGTCCTCGAAGCCACAGAGGCGCTTGGCGAAGGGATGCGTCGCAGTCGGCACCACCAGCACGCGGTCGACGTCGGCCGTCGCAAGCACGTAAGCAACCAACAAGGTGTGCGCAACGTGCGGTGGATCGAAGCTCCCGCCGTAGACGGCAATGCTCTCGCTCACGAGGTCACCACCAGCTTGGCCGCTGCCAGCGAGACTTCCTCGCGCACGGTGACTGCACCGCTCAGGTCCAGAATGCTCACTTCCAGGTTTCCGTCGTCCAGCAGGGTGAGCCGCGCCACTTTTCCCCTGCTGAGTGGGCCCGGCGTTAGAAAGGAGCGCGGTCCAAAGCGCTTGAAGTCCGCCTCGTTGGACTTGCCGTAGACGATCACGTGAGCGTTGGCGACGTCGTCCTCGTCGAGCACGGCTTTGTCGTGCACAGCCAGGACGATCCATTTGTCGAGCATCTCGACGGCGCGCGCTGGCGGCTCCGGCAGCATGCGCACCGCAGCTAGCCGCTGCACGGAGCTGGCCTCCCCGAGCAAGGCCTCGATCTGCTCGGCGCTTCCCTGACACGCCAGCTCCGCGCCGCGCGCGAGGAACTCGGATTCGTCGAGGCTTTCCTTGGACCAAGCCGCCACGACTTCTTCGACGGCTCCATCCCTGCCCAGGTAGATGACCTGCTTGACCTCCGGATCGGCCAGGAGCAGCTCGAGCGCCTTGCGTAGCTCGCCGGTCGCCTTGCCGGCCTGACCTATTACACCGATCCGGATCGTCACCTGGTCTCGCTTCTGTCCTGCGCCAGCGCCTCGCGCCGCACCTCAAGATAGGCCTCGGACACCGCGAAGGAAAGCAGCGCGCGCAGCCCAGGATCGGTGCGCGCCAGCTCGCTGCGCTCACTTGCGTGGAGCGTCGCAGGGTCGTCGCCCTTGTGTCGGAGCAGCGCATCGCACGCGCTCGCCACATCGCCCGTGATGCAGAGTGCGACGCGCGTGCCCAACTCGAGCGCAAGGCTGGCGAGGCGTCGCGGATTGCACTCGCCCTGCGCGAAGAGCTCCGCGAGTGAAGGTGAGAGCTGCCTGCGCTTGGGCGCAGGCAGAGCCGCCGCAAGCTCGCGGCTCAGCTCTGCGAGCGCGGTCATGTCGATGGCTGCCACCGTGTGCGCAGGGTTCTCGAGCATTTTGAGCGCATGCACCAAAAGCAGCAGCCGCTCCGGCGACGCCCGCAAGAGGAGCGTGAAACCCTGCTTGGCAGCCGACACAGCCCGAGCCAAGAGGAAGAAACGCTCCCCCTCGTTGGCATGCTCGAAGCACTCCTGCCCGACGAGCAGCGTCATCGGCTGGTCTGCGATCGGCAGGCAAATATTCTCCGAGGCGGTAAGCAGCACGAGCTCCGAGAGCTCGAAGATCTTCTGCACTGTGGGGACGGCCCCGGATCTGGTCTGAAGCACGCGAGCGTTGGTCGAGCTCTCGCAAGGCAGGAAGGCGCGCAGCTCTGGCTCGGCTGTCTGGAGTAAGGTGCGCAGCGCGTCGAGCGGGCCGCGCACCGCAAGCTTGTGCTGCACCGCACCTTGCAGAGCATCGTGTCCGAGCCCTTTGGGTGTTGCCGCGTATGCGTTGAAGTCGGCGTGTGCCAGCCCAAAGGCCAGTGCGGTGTTGGCCACCACGGCTGCACCATCGTCGCGCCCGCGCGCCTTGAGCATGGCGAAGAGGCCAAGCCATGAGGCGAGATCAGCCGGCTGCGCTTCGATGGCGGCTCGCAGCGCGTGACACGAGCGATTGAGATGGATGGTCAGTGCGTTCTTGTCACCCTGCGCTTCATAGAGCGCCGAAAGAGCGTAGAGGACTGGAACGCTGGCCGGTGCAACGCGACGCGCTTCGTCGAGGGTCTGCTCCGCCGCCCGCGCGTCTCCGCGTTGCACTAGCGTTTGTGCAAGCTCGACGACGTAGCCTTCGGCGGTGGCCGGGTCGCGACTCTTTTCGATCAGGTGCCGCAGCGCGCGCAGCGCTCGGTCGAAGTCTTTCTGATTGCGCCAGAGCGCGACCAGCTGCTGCACTGGCCGGTCGTCGTCGGGAGCCAGCGAGAGAACGCGCGTGAAGGCGATTTCGGCGCGGCGCGGATTGGGGAGGTGCCGCGTGTAGAGCATGCCGAGCTCGTAGAACGCGAACGCCAGCACCTCTGGGTCGGTCGTGATCCGCGCCAGGTGGACCAGTGCTTCCGCCGCCGCCTTGTGCTCGCCATCTGCGAGATGCAGCTCGGCCAGCGCGCGTAGCGGCTCGGCTCGCAGCGCATCGGAGGCGAGACTAGCGCGCCAGGCTTCCTTGGCGTGCTCCCGCTGCGAGAGCTGGAGCAAGAGGTGAGCGCGTTCTGCATGCAAGTCGGCAAGCAGCCCCGGCTCAGCGGGCGCAAGCAGCCTGCGATCGAGAAGCCAGAGCACGCGTGTCTTGTCGCCGCTCGCGCGCAGCAGCCGGTGCATGCGCGTAAACGTGTCGGCGTAGACCACGTCGAGCGCGGCCACCGCAGCCAGCGCCGCCAGCGCGTGCCCGGTGTCAGCCAGCTCGTCCTCGAAAAGCACCGCCGCCGAGTGGAAGAGCTGAGCTGCATGCTTTGGGTTGCGAGCGAGCTGGCCGGCACGTTCGAAAGTCTCGGCGGCAGCGCGTGCGTTGCCACCCGCGCGGTAGAGGCGCCCGAGCTCCTCGATTGCCAGCGGCAGCCGTGGTGCGCCGAGCAAGGCTTCACCGAGCTCGCTTGCGGCGCGTGCCGGCGCTGCCGCTTCGAACGATTCTGCCGCGCGCAAGGCATAGGCTGCACGCTCCAGCGGATCTGCGAGCAGGCTGCTCACCGTGGCGGCCGCTTCGTAGAAACGCGCGCGGTCTTCGGTGCGAAGCGCCAGCGCTTCGAGCGCAAGCGCGTAGGAGAGATCGTGCCGCACCAGATCTTCGGCAGCCAGCAAGAGATCGTCGGGCGATTCATGTCCGACCGTTTCGCGCAGCCGCAGCGCCAGGCGCAGCTCGGCGGCTCGCTCCTCTTCGTCGCGCAGGTGCGGCCACAAGCGCTCCGTGACCGCCAGCACTCGCGGTGCGTCAGCGTCTTGCATGGCCAGGCGCGCGAGGCTGCGCAGCGCGGGCAGATGGCTCGGGTCGCCTTCGAGCAGCGTCTCGAGGGCCATCCGCGCGCGCCCGACGTCCCCACGCTCTTCCTCGATCGTGGCCAGCGTTTCGAGGGCATGTCTGCGGGCCGCCACCGTCTCGGCTGCCAGCAGTGCCAGCTCGGTTTCTGCCACCAGCGGGCCGTGACGCCTGGCAAGGTGCAGTGCTCGGGTGCGTCCTAGCCGAGCGAAGCTGTCGGCGGCATCGTGCGCCAAGAGGCTGTCGTAGATCGCGAGCGCGTCGTCCCACCTGCCTGCGTCTTCGTAGGCCGAGGCTGCGCGCAGCTGCAGGGCGTGGGCGAAGCTATCGGTAGCTTCCAGGCGTGCCGCTGCACGCAGCCTTGCTGCACGCTCGGCCAGCGGGGCGTCGGCGGAGAGCCGCGTGATCAGGTCTGCGATCAGCACGTCGCCCGGGTGGTCGACGGCCGATTCTTCGAGCCACTTTATCGCGCCTTCTGCGTCGCTCTCCGCGCTGAGTAAAGCCAGGCGCGCGCGTCGCGCGGCACGCTCGGTCTGAGCCAAGGTGGTGGTCGCGAGCTCCCGATGGGCGCGTTCCAACGCCAACACGTCGCCTTGGCGGCGTGCAGCAGCTTCTAGTGCAAAGCACGCGGGTGGATAGCCGCGCACGGCGTCCAGTGCTTCCACGTAGGCCTCGAGCGGGTCGACGCCGGCACGCTCCAAGTAGCGACCCGCCATGGTCGCGGCGAATGCTGCGTGCTCGCCACTGGCGGTTTCGGCCTCCTCGAGCCAGAGCGAGGCCACTTCGGCAGGATCGGTGGAAGCGCTCGCGATGCGGCGTAGCCAGACGGGCGCGCCGCTCTGCAGGTCACGCAAGCCGGCCAAGAGCTCGTCCTGGCCGGCGGCACTGGCGTGTTCGTCGTGGAGGTCGAGCAACGCGAGCGCACGCCCGGCACGCTCGCTTGGGGAGAGCGCTGCAGAAGTCTTCCACACTGCGCCGTGCAGGTATTCGAGATCGCCATGCTCCGCCGCCGAATCGAAGCTGAGCGCTTCGGTCACGAGCTCTCCGTGCTCAGCGCCGTCAGCGCGGTGCAGAAGCTCGCGTTCGCGCTCGTTCTGGGCCGGGTCGCGCGCGAGCTTGGCGGCTGCGCGCAGTGTCTCCGTGGTGTCTGCGTCCAAGAGCGCGCCCTCCTGCGTCCCGGCAGGCACGCCGACCAGCACCTCGTGGGCAAGCCCCAAGAGCGCGGCGGGTGCGCCCGCCAGCGAGGCCTCGCGTAACCAAGCGTTGTAGCCTGCGTGATCGCCGTGCTTGGCGTCCAGGATTGCGAGCTCGACCAGAGCCAGCCCTCGTTCACTGCCGGAAGAAAGCTCGGCCCAACGCAAGAGCGCCGCTTTGTGGCGTGTGTCGTCGTGCAGCGCTTCGGCAGCACGCGCTGCAGAGCGCGCGGCGGCCAGCGTGCTCGGATCTTCGAGCAGCAAGAGGGCTCGGTCGGGCTCGGCCATCCCGTCGTGTAGAAGGCGTGCTTGCTGGCGAATGACGTCGGCACGCACCTTGGGATCGACGCACTCCTCTGCCAGCGCTTGCAGCGCGCGCTCGGCGCCGCTGCGCTGCTCCATGGCTCGCGCGCTGCGATAGGTTCCGAGCGCTGCGGCGAACGTGCCCGAGCCCAGTGCTGTGGCGCGCGCGAAGAGCGCGAGCGCTTGGCCAGACTCGCCCGTGCGTTCCAAAAGGCGTGCAGCTTGCAGGAAGAGCGCAGCGGCGGTCTCTTGGTCGTCGCAGAATTCGGCCGTGCGACGCAGCGCTTCGGCGGCATCCCCGAGGCGACCCGCTCTGACGCAGAGCGCGGAAAATGCCAGTCCAGGCTCGAGCGAGCCGGGATGGATGCGTCGTGCTTCTCGCAGCGCGTGCTCTGCAGCCGACACGTCGCTCATGCAGCTCAGCTCGATCTCGGCCAGCAGCGAAAGCGAAAGCGCGCGTTCCTCGGCCGTCAAGTCGATCACCGCTTCGTGCCGCAGCAGCTGGCAGGCGCGTTCGAACTCCGCCGCCCGCACTACGTCCTGCAGGTGCCGTCGCAGGGCGAGCGCGTCGTTTGGGTCTGCGAGATGAGCGGCCTGATTCGCGGCGCGCGCACCTTCGTGGTCGAGCGCCTGCGCATGCAGCTCTGCGGCGGCCAGGTAGAGCCTGGCTTGGCTCGCTCCGCTGCTGCGCTCGGCCAGGTGCATGAGCAGCTCGGCTCTGGCGGCTTCAGAGCCAGCGCCCAGCAGCGGCGAGCCCTGATCGCGAGCTAGGCGGCGAGGCAGCGTGCGTAGCGCGGCCAGCGCCCCTTCGTCTTCGGCGAGCACGCGCTCTGGCCCGAGCAGCGACGAGATCAGGCCGGCGCGCAACGATGGATGAGCCGCGTCGCCCTGCGCTTGCGCTGCTTCGTCGCGCGTGTGTAGGAGCACGACCGTGGAGATCTCTTGATCCTCGCCGTCCTCGCTGGTGCGCAAGCCGCTGGTCGCGTAGAGGCCGCTGCTCTGGGTCTGCGTTGTGGCAGGACCTCGGGTGGGGCGCATGCTCGGCACCAGCTCATCGAGGAATGCACGACTCTGCTCGGGGCTCTCGTCCGGGAAGAACGAAGGGCGCGCGAAGGTGTGCAGGCTGGGACGCGAATGCGAAGCCGTCTTGGTCGCGGATTGCAGCACGGGCCCGGATTCGGCGGGCGCTCGTTCGTCGCTGGCGCTGCGCTCGGCTGCTTCGAGCGCGGCACGGGCCTCGGCCTCTGCTGCTTGCAGGGCGTCGTGCGGCGCCTCGGGAGGCTGCTGCTCGTCGTCGTGGCTCATGGGGTTTGCCCCAGCTGCTGCCGCAGGCTTCGGAACGTCGTGGAAACCCAGAAGCGCAAGAGCGCGAGTGCGGGTTGGGAGTTGACCACGCTGGCGAGGTCGAAGTATTCGCCGAGCACGAGCCGCAGCGCCGCGCGCAGATCTCCGCACGCGAGCAAGCCTGCTCGCAGAGCATGGGTCCGCACCGTGTCCAGCACGCGATCGAGCTCGCGCTTGGGGTCGTCCATGGCGCGCAGGCACTCGGCGAGCTCGCGGCGCTGAGCCTTCGAGAAGCGCCGACCCAAGAGCTCCGCGCCCGCTGCCGGTCGCTCCGTCGAATCCGCCAGCGCGCGCACTGCTCCATGCAGCACTTCACGAGCCTCGGCGCGGGGCAAGCGCAAGAGTGGCAGCACGTGCGCGCGCATGGCGGCGGCTTGCTCGCCGATCCGGAAGCGCTGCTCGCTGCGCAGCGGCACAGCGACGCGCGGGCCGCACACCCATGCTTGCGCACGACCGGGCTGCATGATGAGGCTCAGCTCTTCCGCAACGCTGCCTCCGACGTAGAGATCCGAGAGCGTCAGGCCGAAGCTCTCGACCCAGGGTGCCAGGGCTTC
>JADGRG010000532.1 GCA_017881145.1 Sandaracinaceae bacterium
AGCGATCGGTTCGCGCGTTGGCGCGCCGTCCGCGCCATCCGCGCCGTCCGCGCTGTCCGCGCTGTCCAAAGGGCTGTCTTCCACCGTGGCTCCCTGTTTCTCGCTGCTCGTCGCGCGCGGTGCCGGCCCGTCGGCGTAGAGCCGCGTTGCACAGCCGCAGGTGTGACCGTTCCGCGCTCCGAATTCAAGGCTCGGCACGCGCCCGGAACCCGAACCATCGCTCCCCACTTTTCGACACGCAGGGCGCGCAGGGCTGCCCGAACCATGTTAGCGTCGTTCCGCCGTGGATCCGACCGCCGAGCAGCTCATCAGTCGTCTGCATCGCGACCCGAGCGATGAGAACGCTTACGAGGCGCTCAAGGCTCATTATGGGCAGCTCGGCGATTTCGCGTCGCTGGGTAACCTGATCGAAGGCTGGGCGGGCTATCAATCCGCGCCAGGGCCCGCCAGCCAGGCGTACTTGGAGGCGGCTCGCACCTGGCGGGAGGGCGACGGCGAGCTTCCGCACGTGAAGTCTCTTTACCAACAGGCCCTGCATCACGACCCGTTGAATCGAGAAGCCACCGATGAGCTGATCGCTCTCTGCGAGCAGGCGGGCGACCAGCATGCGCTCGCGGAGTTCCTGGACGGGCATCTGCGCACGCTGGAGACCCACGGCGGCGAACCCGCGCTGATGGCACTGCTCTACGCGCGCCTGGGCGACCTGTGGAAGGGCACCTTCGAACGCCCGGATGTCGCGCGGCCCTGCTACGTGCGTGCGCTGGAGCTCGATCCGAAATGCACGACCGCCGCATACGGCGCACGCAAGCTGGCGCAAGAGGCCGGGGACATAGCGCTTGCCGTCGAGCTCTACGGCATCGAAGCCGACTCCGAATCCGACGTGGAGCGACGCATTCAGCTCTACATCAAACAAGCAGACGTCGCAGCCAGCGAGGTCGATGACCTCGACGCGGCGATCAGAGCGTTGCGCGCGGCGCTCGCGCTGGCGGTCGGGGACGTCCAGATCATGCATCAGCTCGCGACCTACGTCGGGCAACGCGCCGCGCGGCAGACCGGCGAGGATGCAGCTCGTGACGAGCGGCGCGCCGCCGAACTCTACTACCAGATCGCGCAAGCTGTGCCCGCGCAGGAAGCGCTGCCTTATCTCGAAGCAGCACTGACCGCTCTTCCCAGCCACGACGGTGCGCTCGACTTGCTGGAACGGGTCGCGGTCAAAGCGGGCCAAGCCGAAGTATTGCCGAAGTATTGGGTCGCCTACCTGGCAAATGCCGGCGACGGGCCCGAAGTCGATCAACGTCGCATCTGCCTGGCCCAAGCCTACGAGCGCGCCGGCCAGTTCGATGACGCCATCTACTGTCTCGAGCAGGCCCGCTCCGACACCCAGGTCGAAGGCCTGCTAGCTGGCCTCAAGGCGCAACGGGCGGCACGTACTTCCGCACCGCCGCAAGTCCAGCTGCCCGACCAAGCGCGAAGAGCTGCAACAGAAGCAGAAGCCGCAACCGAGGCCGTGCCGAGCGAGAAAGCCGAGGCCGAGGCCGAACCCGAAGCGGCGACTCATGCGGCCGCCGAGGAGGCTCCACAAGCTTGGGATGAGGCTGCCTCGGACGCGCGCGCGACAGCAAGACCGCCTGCGCGCACCCGCAAGGCTTCGTCGGAGCGACCACTCGATGTCGCGCCGCGGCTCTTGCAGCTGCGTCGCGCCGTGCACGAGTTGGTCTCCGCACGGCGCAGCGATGAAGCGGCCGTCCATTGTCGCGAGATCCTCGAGCTGGAGCCCACCGACCCGGAAGCGTTCTCGCTGCTGGAGAGCCACTACCGCAAGGCACGCGACCACGCGAACCTGCGCGAGCTGCTGCTTGCGTCCACGCGCGGCGGCGGGCTTTCGGTCGACGCACGCAAGCTGCGCCTGCGCGAAGTCGCAGCCATCAGCGAAACCAAGCTCAAGGACACGGATGGCGCGATCGAAGCCTGGCAGAGCGTAGTGGCGCTCGACCCGACGGACATCGACGCAGGCAAGAGCCTCAAGCGCCTGCTGCAGAAGGCTCAACGCTGGGACGACCTCGCCGGGGTCTTGGAGCGCGATGCGGTCGCGACCACGAACCCGAGCGAGAAGATCGACCTGATCTCCCAGATTGCCGCGATCCATCGAGACAAACGCAAAGACTTGGTCGAGGCCGCGGAGGCGCTGCGGCAGCTGCTCTCACTCAAGCCAGACGCTGCGGTGCGCGACGAGCTTTGCGACATGCTCTTCAGCATCGAGAGCTACGCAGACGCCGTGCCGCTTCTGCGCGAACGCGTGCAGGAAGCGAGCGACGAGCGCGAGAAGCTGCGACTACTGCGCGAGCTGGTTTTGGTGCTCGACGACAAGCTGCATGACGGCGAGGCCGCGTTCGAGGTGTGCCTCCAGATCCTGGCGCTGCGACCGAAGGACACCGAGACGCTCGAACGCATGCAGCGCATCGATGAGAGGAGCGGCAACCTGCTGCGCCTGCTCTCGACGCTGGAACGTCGGAGCATGCTCACGCCGCGCAGCGAGCGGCCGGCTCTCTTTCTGCGCATGGGCGAGATCGCCGAGCGCGAGATCGGGGACGTCGACAAGGCTGCGGAATACTACGGCAACGTGCTCGACCTGGAAGCCAGCCACCAAGGGGCGCTCAACGCGCTCTACGCGATGTTCGAACGCACCGGCCGCTACGAAGATCTGGTCGAGCTATTGCGCGAGCGGATCATGGTAGAGAAGGAAGCCGCCCGCCGCGTCGAGCTCTATCGGCGCATAGCGCGGATGACGCAGGACCATCTCGGCAGGGACGACGACGCAGCCGATGCCTATCGCTCGCTGCTCGCCGCACAGGATGACGAAGAAGCGCTGCGCTTCCTGATCGCAAGAGCGCGCACGCAAAGCCACACGGCGGAGCTTGCAGAGCTCGTGCCGCGGCTTCTGCCATTCGTCACCGAAGCTACCGAGAAGAGCGGTCTGCTCTACGAGCATGCCGAGCGGCTGGCGAGCCAGCTTGCGCGCCCGCACGAAGCCATCGCTGCGCTCAGCCAGATCGTCGAACAGGTCGATCCCGAGTTCGAAGCGGCCGTGATGCTTCTGGCCGAGCTCTGCGAGAACGTCGCCGACTTGGTTGGGCTGGCGAAAGCCATGCGCATCCAGCTCGGCATGGCGAAGAGCGCGGACGAACGCGTCGCGCTCGCGCGCAGGCTTGCCGAGCTCTACGAAGGCGAGTTGGGCGTTCCGGAAGACGCCATCCTCATGCTGCAACGCTGGGCGGCGGACGACCCGCAAGATGTCGCGCCGCAGCGGCGCTTGCAGACGCTGCTCGCGAGCGCAGGGCGAAACGCCGAGCTGGTCAGCACGCTCGATGCGCTGGCGAGCCTCGAAGAGGATTTCGCAGCGCGCGACCAGGCGCTCCTGCAAGCCGCGCGCGTGGCGTTCGAAGCGCTGCACGACGTGGACGGCGCGTGGCAGCGCTTGGCTCCGCTGGCGGCCGAATGCCACGAAGACGCGTTCGCGTTGCTTGCCGAGATCTCACGCAAGGCCGGTCGCGCGGCCGACCTCGCCGCGCTCTGCGTTCGGGCGGCGCAAGAAGCCAGCACCCAAGAGGTACAGGGGCGTATGTGGAGCGCAGCTGCCCGAGTCTACGCCGAGGACCTCCACGACACGACGCAAGCGCTGGAAGCCGGGCTGCGGATGCTGGCGACCGATCTCTCGAATCGGGACTACCTCACGCAGGTCGACCAATACGCGGCCAACGCCGGTGCGTTTGCGCGCTTGAGCCACGTCTACGACAAGTTGCTAAAGCAGGCGGCCGACGACGCGGAGCGCGTCGAGCTACTTTCCAGGCACGCCCGAGTGATCGACGAGCGGGCGCTCGACGCCTCCGAAGCGCTCGACCGCATCTTGCGCGCCTGCGGACTGGCGCCCAACGACGACTCGCTCCTGGCGCGCGCCGAGGAACTGGCGCAGCGCGCCAACCGGAGTGAAGAGCTCCTGGTCGTCTACGATCGCAAGCGCAGCAAGACCGAGGGCGACATCGGCAAGGTGGAGCTGCTCTTGCGCGCGGCGCGGCTTGCCGACGGAGCACTGCGCGATCGCGAGCGAGCCAACACCTATCTCAAGTCCGCGCTGACGGTGGCCAAGGGCAACGCGCCGCTGGCCGCCGAGGTCGTGCGCGCGGCCGAGGAGCTCGACCGACGCAATCCGGAGCACGGTCCGGAGGAGGCGCTGCGCAGCCTGGTCAGAGCCCACCGTGAGATCGCGGAGAAAGCCGATCCGGAGACGGGCGCCGAGCTGATCTTGCACGCCTACGCACTACTCAAGGATCGCTTGTCCGATGAGCGCGGCGCGTTCGATCTGCTGCGGCAGGGCACCGCGCTCTTCCCGATGCGCGACGACATCTACGAGACCTTCGTCGAACGCGCGGTGGCCTGGAAGCGCCTGGATGCCGTGGATGCACATCTCTCTCGCGCCATCGACGACGCCATCGACCCGAAGACAGCGGCGGTGCTCCTTGCCCGCCGTGGCCGTCTCCTCGAAGGTCCACTCGGCCGTGCTCAAGACGCAGCGGACGTGTTCGCAAAGCTTCTGCAACTTCGGCCCGACGACAGCGAGACTGCAGAAAAGGTGCGCGCGAGCCTCAGACGCGCACGGCGCTTCCAGGATCTGCTGCTGACGCTGCAGAAGCAGATGCAACGCGTGAAGAACGCCGACGAGAAGCAGAAGCTGCTCAAGGAAGCGGCGAGCATCTGGGAAGACGATCTGAAGAATCGCTGGGAGGCACTCGACGCTTGGCGCAAGGTGCTGGACTTCGCACCAGCGGATCGCGACGCGCAGGAGGCCGTGGCGCGCCTCGATCGACGTTCGGTCGCCCCTCCACGCCCCGTGGCCGAGCTCTTCGCCGACCAGCAAGAGACCACAGGCGCGCACGCAGAGGCGAAGGAGCCGGCCGCCGCTGCGACCCCCGCATCCACGCCGGACGAAGCTCCCGAGGCGAGCGAGGCGACCACCTGCGAGCACGAAGCCGCGACGGCGCCGCACCAGCTCCCAAGGGTGCAAGACGAGTTGCAGAGCGATGCTCCGGCCGCGGCCGCTCCAGCGCCGCTGGAGCACGGCGCGGCGTTCACTGCGGCTACCGAGGTGCCAACGGAGAGCCTCGACGACGACGCCATGGAGCTAGTCGACGATGCGGAGCAAGAGCCAGCCGAGAACCCTCCCCCGCCACGCCTCACCAAGCCGCCGACGCTACCTCCGCGGCGTTCCCGCTCCGAGCCGCCACTGCAGCCGATGGCTGCAGCCCGCATGCACACCGCACCCCCCCCGCCTCCATCGACGCGGCCCGCAGGCCCCGTGCATGGACGGCCCTCGGAGCGTCCTTCCGCGGCACCAAAGCGCGGCGCATCGGCGCCCCCACCGCTACCATCAAGAGCCAGCAGTGGGGAGTCATCTTCGCCCGGCGAAACCAGGAGCTCGCTGCTGCCGCCGCTGCCACTGGCAGCACGACCTTCGAGCCTTCCAACCGCCATTCCGCCACTTCTACCGACAGCACCACGCGCGGTTCGCCTGCCGTCCATGCCGCCACCACTGCCGCCGAGCCGGCGCACCGGAGGGCTGCCGGCGGTCAACCCCGAAGCCGGCGTGAGCGCTGACGTGAGTGCCTCACCCGCGCTGAGCGGTTCACGGCCGCCACCTTTGCCGTCGCGCAAAGGCTGAGCGCACGAGAGCTGTCCAGAAGCGGGTCAGAGCGAGCGCGCCCGCAGAAGAAGCCGAAGGAATACACCTGTATTTCGAGGATATAACCCGCTATGAGCCGGTTCTGGGCAGCTCTTCAGGCTTTGGTGCGCAGGTGGCGCCTGGCGATCTCGGCCCACGGGCTCTCGGGTTCGAGCGCGAGGTAGGCCTCCCAATGCGGGCGTGCCACCTCGGGCTTTGCCAGATCTTGGTAGGCCATCGCCAGATTGAAGTGCGCATCAGCGAACGAGGGATCACTGCCGAGTGCGCGTTCGAAATGTAGGGCGGCGGACTCCACGTCCCCGCGATCGTAGAGCAGGAAACCAAGGTTGTAGAGCGCTTCGGGCTGGCGAGCATCGAGCGCGAGCGCCCGCGCGTAGTGTGTCTCGGCCTCGACGAAGTGGCCACGCTTCCACATCAGGTTGCCCAGGTTCGTGTAGGCATGGGCGAGCCTGGGGTCGAGCTCTAACGCGCGTTTGTAGGCGGCCTCGGCGGCGACCCAGGAGCTCTGGTCCTCATCGAGCCGACATCCCTCCAGGTAGCTCTCGTAGGCACGCCGGTGGTCGCTTTCGCGACCGCTCCGCTTGAGCACACGAACCACGTCGTCGCGCAGCGAGCTGACGTCGAAGTTGAGCAGGAGCTGCCCGGTGAGAGGATCGTAGGCGCCGCGATCGTCGCGCACCAAGAGCGTCTGGCCATCGGCGACGATGCGCAGCGAGGCGAGCGGTCGCGACACTTTCGGCAGCGATTCGCGCAGCGCCAAAAGGCTCCGCCGCACGCTGCGCAACGCGACGCCTTCGTCGAGCAGATCCTTGGCCGCACGGATGCCGATCAGATCCTGGAAGGTGTAGTGGCGCCGCGAGCCGACTTCGCCCGAGCGCACGATGAAGCCGCTCTTCTCCCAGTAGCGCAGCCGGCTCTCGCTCAGGCGAAAGAGCTTGGCCGCATCTCGCAGCGTGTAGAGCTCACCCAGGGGGTCGCGCGTCGGCTCGTGTACAGCCGCCGGCTCGGGCGCTTGCGAGTGCACCAGCGCCGGCAGGAGCCGTCGGCCGATCCGGGAAGCGAAGTCGATGTGGATGATGTTGTCGTCAGTCACCCTGGCCTGCTCGCGCGGGAGGATACGCGCACAGGCGCCTCGAGGTCGACGTCGATGTGCAGCGACTTGCCGCTGACGCTCACGCGCACCTCGCACAGGGCGGTATCGAGTGCCCGCCTGTGCACGCGTCGCGCAGCCTCGGCGCGCCCCAGGCGCATGGCTCGCAGGCGCACGCGCACTGAACCGTCGACAGCTTGCACGAGCGCTCTGTGCAGAGCATCGCCGCGCAAGCCCGGGCCGTAGACCGCCAGCCGACCGAGGTCGATGGAGAGCATGGTGCTGCCGAAGTAGGTGGTCTGACCGCCGGCGGCAACCCGCGACCCGCCCTCGGAGAGGACATCCGCGAAGTGGAAGATCGCTTCTTCGAGAGCGCGGCTGATCAGCCAGAGATCGTTCTGGGCGAAGAGCGCGTGACGAGCAGCCTTGGCGAGTGGTTTGAGCTTCACAGGAGGGCCGAGCGGGTTGTCTGCTATCCTACATTCACATACGTGATCCCACGAAATTCTCGGTGTTCCGCCGTGCTGCAGTGCATCGACCTCGCATTGCGCTATTAGCTGCTCGCCTGCGCTAGCCAGTCTCACGCGCGCGACGAACACAAACCAACGTGACTTCCAGCCCATCCAAACCCACAGGACGCATGGCACCGGCTGCACAGCCGATGGCGTTCATCTCCGACATCCACGGCAACCTGCCGGCGCTCGAGGCCGTGCTCGAGGAGCTCAAGCGGCGCACGGTGGTGGACATCTTCGTGGCTGGCGACCTCATCCTGGGTGGCGATGCAGCGCTTGCGGTCTGGCAGCGCCTGCAGGCGGTCCATGCGCACTGTGTCGCAGGCCCAAGCGACGTCGCGCTCGCTCAGATGGATTCGGCCGCGATCAGAGCCAACGACGAGCGCGAGCGGCAGCGCCTGTTGCGCTTCGCTGCTACGCAGAAAGCGCTCGGAGAGGTGGTCCGCAAGCGTCTCTCTCAGCTGCCCAAGCAGCTACGCCTTCCGATGATCGACGGAAGCGAGCTGCTGCTGGTGCACGGCAGCCCCAAGGATCCGTTCGAGGCCATCGCGCACGAGATGGATGAGAGCGAGATTCGCGAGCTCCTCGATTCCGACCCAGCCGACATCGTGGTCTGCGGCGCGACCCACGTGCCTTTTGCGCGCGTCGTCGACGAAGTGCTGGTCATCAACGTCGGCTCGGTGGGCGAAGCCACGGGCGAGCGCTTCGCCCACTTCACGATCGTGACGCCGAAGATGAGTGGTGCCGAGTTCGAGCAGAGCTGGGTTGAATACTGACGAGCCGCCAGAAATGGCTGATAGCGGCTTACGTCCTCGGCCCGTCGGTCACGCTACGTGTGTAGCGCTCCCTCGGGCGCTCCGGGCGCGCTCGCTCTCCGCCCATTTCTGGACGGCTCTTGCGCTGTCCGCTGCAGCCGTCAGCTGCAAGCAACGGCCCTCTACTCGGCTGCTGGGGGTAGCTCTTTGCGCCGCACCACTTCCACGCGCGACACGCGGCGCTCGTCGGCTGCGCGCACGATGATCTCGTGGCCACCGACCTCGATGGAATCTCCGTTCTTGGGCACCCTGCCTGCGAGCTCGATCAACATCCCACCGAGCGACTCATAGGTGCGGGCCTGATCCGGCACCGCCAGACCCGTGATCTCGGCCAGGTCGTAGACCGAAACGTCCGCGTCCGCGAGGTAGCGGTCGGGACCTATCTGCCGCACCGGCGCTTCGTCGGTGTCGTGCTCGTCGCGGATCTCGCCGACGATCTCCTCGATGATGTCTTCCAGCGTGACCATGCCGCTGGTGCCGCCGAACTCATCCACCACGATGGCCACGTGGACGCGGCGTGACTGCATCTGCCGCAAGAGCACCGAGATCTTCTGGGACTGCGCGGTGAAGAACACCGGCCTGCGGATCAGGTCTTCGAGCTTGCCGGTGGGGCCGCCGCCATCACGAACCAGGCGGAAGAGATCCTTGGCGTAGAGCGTCCCCTCGACCTGATCGACCCGCTCCCGGTAAACCGGGTAGCGGCTGTGGCCCTGGCTGATGATGAGACGGACGACCTCGGTCAGGGGCGTCGCGATATCGATCGCGACCATCGAAGTGCGCGGCACCATGATCTCCCGCACGATGGTGTCGCCAAACTCGATCACTGAGCGCAAGAGCTCGGCGTTCTGCGCCGGAATCGAACCGTGCTTGGCACCCTGCTCGATCATGTGCTCGACGTCGATCTCGGTGACGCGCTCGGGCGTCTCGTCTGGACGCGCTGGAAAGAGTCGGTCCATGACCCTGCTCACCCACTGCAAAGGGACGGCCACCGGAGTGACCAAGAGCTCGAGCGGCCTCGCATAGCGCAGCAACGGAAGAGCCACACGGCTGGCACGGCGGGTCGCCAGGGTCGTGATCACGCCGACGGTGGCAGCAAAGGTCAGAGCGGCCAGCGCGACCACCAGCACCCGCAAGGCGAGTGAGGTGGCGCCGAGCGTTGCGTCGTAGCTCAGCACGGCTGCGCCGACCAAACACACCACCCGACCTGCGAGCAGCCGGTGCGTGATGCTGGCTGGCGCATCCAGATAGCGCGCGGCGGCTGCGGCGTTGGCATCGTTGCCTTCGCGAGCAGCCCGCAGACGCGGCTCACCCATCGCCGCGATCGATTCGTCGACCGCGGCGTAGATCGCCCCACCCACGATGCACGCCAGGACGCCGATTATCTCGGCACCTGGCTCCCCTAATGAGCCGCCTTCCAAACGATCCTTGCTCCAACCCGCTTTGCAGGGGTGGTCACATGCGCACCCCGCCGCGCATCAACAGCCTGCGGGACAGAAAGATAACGTTAGGCCTTGGCCCGGGTGACCGCAAGACCCACTGGCTGCCACTGCTGCAACTCTTGACGCTTACTGGAAGAATGCCGCTGATCCGCACTGGCTCTTCCCAGTTTTGGAACCAGCCGTGGCGATGAATGACCAGCAATTTCAGGGCATTGAGACTCTTTCCCGGGACGGGCGCAGAGATCTCAACTTCCACGGTGCCCGCGCAGGGCGCGGATCCGCAGACGCAGAGCGTTGAGCCGAATGAAGCCGGTCGCGTCGGACTGGTCGTAAACCTGGTCGCGCTCGAAGGTGGCGAAGCTCTCGTCGTAGAGCGAGTGCTCGCTCCGCCGACCCGCCACGTAGGCGGAACCCTTGAAGAGCTTGATGCGCGCCTCGCCGGTCACGCCCTTCTGCGCCTCGTCGATCAACGCCTGCAGCACGTAACGCTCCGGAGCAAACCAGAAGCCTTGGTAGACCATTGCCGCATACTGGGTGATCAGCGAGTCGCGCAAGCGCATCACCTCGCGGTCCATGGTGATGGACTCGACTGCTCGGTGGGCCTTGTGAAGGATCGTGCCGCCCGGGGTCTCGTAGACGCCGCGCGACTTCATCCCCACGAAGCGGTTTTCGACGATGTCCGCACGACCGACGCCGTGCGCTCCGCCCAGCTCGTTCAGGCGCCCAAGCAGCGACGCCGGAGAAAGCTGCTCGCCGTCCACCGCAACGGGGTTGCCGTCCTGGTAGCGGATGTTCACATAGAGCGGTGCGTCCGGCGCTTGGGCCGGGTTCTTGGTGAGCAGGAAGATGCTCTCATCCGGCTCCTTCCAGGGGTCTTCGAGAATGCCACCCTCGTAGCTGATGTGGAAAAGGTTGCGGTCGGTCGAGTAAGGCTTCTCTTTGGTAGCACCCACCGGGATCCCGCGCGCCTGGGCGTATTCGATGCAGTCGGTGCGGGACTTGAGAGTCCACTCGCGCCAGGGAGCGATCACCTTGATCGTCGGATCCATCGCCATGGCGGCGAGCTCGAAGCGGACCTGGTCGTTGCCCTTGCCAGTGGCCCCGTGGGAGATGGCGTCTGCGCCGTGCTCGCGCGCGACGTCCATCATCGCCTTGGCAATCACCGGACGAGCGATGGAAGTACCGAGCAGGTATTCGCCCTCGTAGAACGCGTTGGCACGCAGCATCGGGAAACAAAAGTCGCGCACGAACTCTTCGCGCAAGTCCTTGATGATGCAGGTCGACGCGCCGGTGCGCTTGGCCTTCTCGGGAACGCCCGCGAGCTCCTCGGCCTGGCCGACGTCGGCACAAAACGCGATCACCTCAGCGTGGTAGGTCTCCTTCAGCCAAGCGAGAATGACGGACGTATCGAGACCCCCGCTGTAGGCGAGGACAATCTTCTTTATGCTTTTGGTCATGGCGCGCGCAGCATATCTGCCGCCACGCCGGACGCAACCCACCCCGCTGCGTGCCGACGCCGAGAGCCGACGCGGAGAGCCGCAGGCTGCTCCGTGGGCATGCAGCTAGTGGCGTTCGAGCCGAATCGCGCCTCGTTCCAGGAGATCGGCCAGGGTCTTCAAGGCTTCGAGCCGAGGCATGCCGCAGACGTCGAGGAGCTCCTCGACCGTGGAGACCCCGTCGACGCGCGAGAGCAGAAACCCGGAACGGTGGTCGAGGCCCAGCCAGCGCAACTGCGACTCGCTGAGCGCGAGGGTGACCACGCGGTTGGTCGCGCCAACCTTGGACGTGTAGAGCTGGATCAGCCGCGAACGACAGTTGGCGGCACAGCGCAGCGCCTGTTCATGGTCCGAACTCCGACCGAGGATCAGCTCCGCGTGACGCAGCGCGCCGGTCAGGTCATCGAGCGCGTAGAGCTCCTCCATCTCGCCGACCAGGTCGAGCTGCAGCGAGGGCCGCGAGCGATCCACCAGGTCGAGCGCCCCACCGGTTTCCAGGGTGGACACCTCGAGATTGGTCGCAGAGAGCTTGCGTAGCCGATCGACGTCGTCGTGGCGGACCGGCGGTACGGTGCTCTGCCTGGAGAGCCGTTCCATCGTCCAGGCGTCGTGCTCTTCGCTCTGCCCGAGTGGCGGCGGCAACGAGCTGGCGGAACGTTCACTCTGGTTCGACTCGATGTCGTTGAGCACCACCTCTTCGGAACCCAGAGGCGGACGGGCGCTTGGCGGAGGAAAGCTCAGACCCGGCAACACCGGACCACTCGTCTGCCTGGTGCCAACGGGCTTCGTGATGACCGGCACGTCCGCACCGACCGGCGGCTTGTGGCCTCCGAAGGTGCCCTGGGGCGGCGTCTTGTTGCGGTCTTTGGGCCCTTGTGCCACCTGCGCCTCGTGCCTACCCCTTCGTGACCTCGTGCGTCCTGCGTCGTGCTCCGTCAAGCGGCTGGCCTCGCGCTCACCAGCCTGCGCGTCAGCTCATCTTGCCGACCACGCCCTTGAACATGCGCTGGGTGCGCGCCAGCGCGTCGATCTGTTCTGATAGCTCATCGATCTTGCCGGCTCGGATCAGCGCGCGCGCCTTGTCAACGACGCCGCGGGCCTTCTCGATCGCATCGCGACCGAAGTCGCTGCCAGCGACCACTTGCTCTACGTCCGGGAAGAGCTGCTCGATCTGGGCGATCAGCTTCTCGGCTTCTTGCGTCGCACCTTCGACCTCGTCGCTCTGGCGGCGTGCCACGGCGAAGTCCTTGGCCTCGGTCACCATGTGTTGAATCTCATCGACTGTCAGGCCGCTGGTCGCGGTCACGGTGATCGATTGCTGCTGACCGGTCTCGAGATCTTTGGCGTGCACGCTGACGATGCCGTCGGCGTTGATCTCGAAGGTGACCTCGACCTCGACCTGCCCGGCCGGCGCACGGCGCAGCCCCGTCAGGAT
>JADGRG010000533.1 GCA_017881145.1 Sandaracinaceae bacterium
AAAGGGACGACGGCGGACGGATGGATGCGCGGACGCACGCAAGTGCGGCGAGCAACCGAGCAACCGAGGCGTGGGCGGCGAGCAACCGAGCACCGAGGCGCGGATGTCTACAGCGCCTCGGTGACGGGCGAGGAGTCCTCGAACAGCGTTGGCGAGCGCGCTCGTGCCACGACGGGCGGGAGCTCTGGCAGGCCGAGCGCTCCGAGCACATTGCGCACGGCGGTCTGGTCGTGGATGAAGGCGATGATCTGAAGCCTGTTGCCGCAGCGTGGGCAGCAGAGCGAATCCAGGTCGTAGGAGCATCTCTCATGTTGCACCTCGCGCAGTGGATCTGAAAGGTGGGTCAGAAGATGGGGTTACGGCTGCGGGCGTATCGGGGTCTGGCTGCGGTTGGTCGGGGGGCCAGTATAGCCACTCACCCCGATCGCTGCAGATTCGCGCCTTGAGACCTCCCCGCAGGCGCCATTTACCGATGGTGGTTCGGCTGATACCGAGGCGGGCCGACAGCTGTTTGGAGGTGAGCATCCCGGCGTCGAGCAAGCGCACCTTCAGACTCTTGAGCTTGGCCGAGAAGCGGACCCACTGGACGCTGGCCGTATCGAATGTGTCGCCCGCACCGGTGTGCAGTCCGCGTTCGTTGAGGATGTTGGCGATCTGGGCGTCGGTGTACAGGTCGGTGAGCGTGTCGATTTGCTCGCGTGCCACGACGCTGGTGGCGCGCATCTGCTGAGCCGTCAGCGGGCGCGGCACAGTCAGGGTGGTGGTCGCTCCGCCGCGGAAACGGACGGCCACAGTCACGTGGCGCTGCTTGAGCAAGGTGACGTCCTCGATGATGAGGGCGAGCATTCGTTTGCGTTGACGCTGCGGGATGTTCGAGTCGCGCCACGCTGCCGGGAAGTCGGTGGCGAGAGTGAGAATGCGCTTGCGATCTTCCTCGCTGACGGCGTGCCTGTCAGAAGCACACTCACGCTGGTAGTTGTGCTGGGCGTCGGCAAGAGCGCGCAGCTTGGTGTTCCAGTCGGCTTCGAGCGAATCGGCAACGAGTCGATGGGCTGGGTCGACCTGCATGTAGCGAAGGCGAGCTTGATCGGCTTCGTACTGTGCCCGCTCGACGTGTCGATGGCGGAGCCGATCGGCCTCATCCAAACGTGCTTGGACCTCTTGCTCGATAGCGAGAGTGAGCTGGAGCGCCATCGGCGTGACGGTCTCGACGAGCAGCTTGTCGACAGCGGCGTCGATCTGGGTTCCGCAAATGCTCTGGCACATCGGATCGGCGAAGAGTTTGCCGCGGCCGTAGCATACGTACTGTGGGATGAGCTGTCCGGAGCGCCGGGTGTGGTAGCGGACGTACATGCGGCAGCCGCAGACTCCGCAGAGCGCGCGTCCCTGCAGCAGAGCGGGGCCTTCTCGCGGTGGAATCTGACGTCGTTCGAAGCCGATGGCCTTGCCTGTCGTCCGCAGTTGTTGCTGTATGCGCTCATACTCTTGCCACGAGATGTATCCGGGGTGCGCGTCCCGAATCAGCACGAGCCACTGACTCGATGGCAGATGCTCATAGCGGGTCTTTCCGTCAGGGTGCCTACGCGAACGGGTACGTCCGTAGGCAAACGCGCCTGCGTACCACGGGCTATGAAGAACGCTGCAGACGCGGCCCAGGCACAGCGGTGCCCAAGTCAGCTCGCCCTTGGTCGCGCCTGACGCCACGCGCGTCGGGAACAGCAGTCGCTGGTCGCGGAAGTACTTGACCGTAGCGTGAGCGGCGCCTGTGCGCGAAAACGTATCGAAGAGCAGACGCACGGTCTCTTGTACCTGCTTGTCCGGATCGAAAACGACCCGCCCTGCACCATTGTGTACAAGGCCTACCGGAAGGCGAAGCCACAACTCTGCACGACGTGCCTTATTGAGAATACCACCGCGCAGGCGAGCATGCAGCACGTGGAGCTCTGCCTCCGACATTGTGCCTTTAAGGCCGAGCAACAAACGGTCATTGAAACGTGCTGGATCGTAGACGCCATCCTCATCGAGAATGAGCGTGTCGGTCATGGCACAGATCTCAAGCAGGCGGTGCCAGTCGGAGCAGTTACGTGCCAGTCGAGAGACCTCCAGTCCCAGCACGATCCCGGCCCGTCCCATTCCGACGTCGGTCACGAGTTTCTGGAATCCCACACGATCGGCTGCGGAAGCTGCCGACTGCCCGAGATCGGTGTCGATGACGGCGATGTTGTCGATGGGCCAGCCCAGTGCAACAGCACGTTGGCGCAGAGCATACTGGCGCTCCGTGCTTTCGGTATTCTCGACGACCTGTCTGGGCGTCGATTGGCGCACGTACAGATACGCGCCACGCTTGAGGTGGCTGGCGGTGACTTTCTGGTTGGCTTCGTCATTCATGCGTTCACCTGCTTTCGGTCTGCCATGGCCATGTTGGCCAGGACACAGACGAGGTCTGCGTTGCTGTCATCGGACACAACCGGTGCTGCCGCCGAGCGAAGGTTCGCAGCGGCGCGAGGCACTGTGACAGAGCAGGCTGCGCTGCAAGCCATCCAGGCGGCGACCCCCTCTCGCAGCAGCACAACGACGCCGGCGTGACTGCCGATGTCCGAGCCTGCGAGCACTTGGCCGCGCAGCTGCTCGTATACGGCTGAGAAGGTGTTGGTGCTGCAGGTGACCGCATCAGAGGCAGTCAGCGCCGTTTTTTTTCCTGTCGAGACAGGGCGCGCTCGATGCTGCGAGGGTGAACGACGATGCCGAAGTGCTCGCGAAGTCGATGCGCCAGCTGTGGCGAACGCAGTGAGGCATCCTCTTGCTGCTCGCGCAGCAGGAAGTCCACCACCTCGGCGCTCAACTTGTGTGCGCGACGAGGCCCTCGTTTCTTCGGCAACAGAGCACCGATGCCACCACGAGCCATGGCAGCATCGGCCTGGTAGAAGGCGGGCCGTGAGAAGCCGAATGCCTTGGCGCTGCGGCTGATAGCTTGTCGGTCGACCCGCACGCGCCGCACCATCTCGTACTTGACCTGGACCAGATCGCGGGCGTCGAAGAAGTCGGTGGAGGCGAATAGCGGGTCGGCGACTCGGTTCGGATGAGGGTTGAGGCAGCGGCGGCGGTGCAGGGCGTCGAGCTTGGGGTCGCGGGCTCTGATCTTGGGCATGGGAGTCGCTAGAACGGGACGCGGCGTATGTCAAGCGAATTATGCCTACTATGGCCAGAACGCCGAAAAGAAGAAGGAGCGTGATTCTGGCGAAGTATCCAATATTCGAGGACAGTTCGCACACTTCTGGTGCGCACGACCGGGCCTGTCTTGGCGTAATTTGCTTTACACATTCGGCAAAATGAGCCTTACACCATCGATCCATCACGACCGGACCTTCACGATGAGCGCCGCCAGCTCAATCAGGTCGTTCACGCGAAAACAGGAACGCCCGGCTGAAACAACGAGGAAAAAGTCGTCGGGCGCCGCGCTGGTCCAGCGAGCCGGAATCGAAACCAGATATCCCGCTCGATCGCGATAGAAGACCCTGTGCTCGCCCCACTGAGCCCGCTGAAGTACGACCTCTATCTGTTGCCCAGACTGGGGGTGGAACGGGTGCGTGATCCGTACCGGCGCTGTCACCTCGTCGGTATGGAGTGCATTGGGTTCGACGGTCGTAAACTCGACGCAAGAGGTCAGCCCACGGGATGTAGCGTGTGGCTGCGGCTATGCAGCCGCGCGACCGCGGTGCGCAGGGCGGCACGTCAGGGCTCGTGCCTGACGGCTCGCGTTGCGTTACCTCTCGGATAGCTGCCGGCTGCTGTGGCTCGGTCGGCTGTCGCGCGTCCGGCTCGGCGGCGGGCGCTGATGCAGTTGTGTCGCGCCGGGGCACGGCCTGTTGTGCTGCGTCGGGCGGCAGTTGCGCGCACTGAGGCGCGCACAGGGGCCTACGCCTACGCCCACTGCGCGCTCGACCCTCGGGCAGTTGTGGCACCACACGGCTTCGCCATTGCGATGCGGACGACAGCACGCCGAAGTAGCTGACCAGCGGCCGGTGGGGTGCGGGCATTCAGTGCCAAGAGCTCGAAAAGCGTTGCAAAAGCCGTGGACGGCCCAATTCACGGCGCAGCGCTTCAGAACGATGAGTTC
>JADGRG010000534.1 GCA_017881145.1 Sandaracinaceae bacterium
CAGGTGACGAGTAGCGCACAGAGCCACATGCCGAGCAGAACGCCCGCACGCGTCGCGACTCTCACTCGGGCGCGCGCTCCTTGTTGCCAGCGTTCCCAGCGTGCCCAGCGTTACGAGCGGACGGCTTCTTCGTGCCACGTTGCTTGTCCACTTGGTCTACTTGGTCGAGCTCGCGTTCCAGTCGGTGAACGGCCCGCCTGAGCTCGCGCACCTCCGACTCGGTGGCCAGGTGCAGCCGCTTGGCGACGACCTTTACGCCTTTGTCCAGGTTCTGCTCCAGCTGCGAGCGCAGCTTGAGCGCGTTCAGCAGGGTCTGCATGACTCTGGGATTCTGCACGGCCTTCGCAACGCGCGGATCCTGCATCAGCTCGAAGGCTTTGTTCATGAATCGCTGCTTCAAGTCCACGAGCTGCTCCCAAAGGTGGTCTGACGACGGAGAAAGAAGCTTCTACTCCCGCGGTTTCGGGGTGTCAAAGGCAGAAACGTTTGGTCGCCTAGGCGCCCATATTCGGCGCGCGCTTCACGCTTTAGCGCGTTTCAGCGCTCGCGCTCGCCGACATCGTCCGAGAGATACGAGAGGATCACTTCGTCGAGCGACTTGCCTTGCGTGATCTCGCCGCCGAAGATGGATGGCGTGGCCGACGGTCGTGTGCTGCGAGTGCGGGTGGGTTGCGCGGGCACGGTCTGCTGGTAGCGGCCCGCGCCGCGTCGTGGGGCTTCGGCGCGCGCCTTGCCCGTGACCGATTCTGCGACACGCGCCTCGGCCGCTCGCTCCAGTGTGTCGACATCGAGCTCCAGCAGTGGCGCAGCCACAGCGCGCAGCACGGCCTGACTCTGGCTCGGCGGCAGCTCACTCGGCTGCGCGGCAGCAGCCACCGCCTCGGCGTGTGGTGCCGCGGGCGTTGCGGCACCATCCTCGTCGTAGACGCAGTCGCGCAGCTCGATGAACATCGCCTTGTGCTGCTCCTGCATGAGCCGCTTGACAATGCCTTGGACTTCCTTGGTGCCAAGGTGCTCCGCGTAGCCGGTCTTTCGCGATGCGATGATCCTTCCGCCATCCGCGAACAAGTGTGTGATCACGTGCGGATGGTTGACGCCGGAGTCTTCGGTCTGGATGTGGTAGAGCTTGCCCTTGTGCCGGACGTTGGTGTTGTATCCGACTAGAGGTGAAGGTCCAGGACGCATTGTCGACGACGACCCCCACGTCAAGACGTAACAGAATTCGCCGTGCGGGTCACGCTCTGCGAGCGTGTGGCAAGGTCGGCCTGCGTGGGTGATGTGGGCGGTGCTCTGCGTTCCGCGCGGACGGCCAAGCCAGCCGCCGCACGCGACCGCTTGGCTTGGCTAGGGGTGCTCTTGCTTGCGAGCGCGGTACTCGCCAGTGCACGTCTGCTGGTGCCCAGTCCCAGCGGCGTTGGCACCCACACCCAACTTGGTCTACCGCCATGCGGGTTTCTCGCGCTGACTGCGCTGCCCTGTCCAGCTTGCGGCCTCACCACTGCGTTCGCTCACCTAGCTCGCGCAGAGGTGCTGCTCGCGCTGCGTGCGAACCCTTTGGCCGTGCCGCTCTTCGTCGGCACAACGCTGGCATGGCCATGGTCGGTGTGGGCAGCGGTGGGCAATCTCCCGTTCGGTGAGACGTGCGCACGGCTGCGAATCGATCGCGTGTGGATGCTGCTTGCCGGTGCCGGGTTTGCGCACTGGTGTGTGCGCATCGCTTGGCTGGTGTTCGCCTCCCGTGCATGACGTTTCCCTGCTGACGCAAGCACGCACCGACTGCTAGGCTCTGGGCGTTCCGGACGTGCCACACGGGTCTTCCCCTTGAGCGCGGAACGTAGAAGGCCCGCGCAGGATGGTGCGGGAACGTCACCGGATGAGTGCACTCGTTCTCGTAGCCGACGCAGACCCTTTCAATCTTCGCCTGCTATCCGAGCTTTGCACCACGCTCGGTTACGAGGTGATGACTGCCGCTGACGGCGGCGCCGTGCTCGACGCCATGGCGCGTGACCGGCCAGCGCTCCTGCTCATGGACGTGGCGCTGCCGGTGATGGACGGCTTTGCGGTGCTTCGCATCCTGAAAGCGGACGGCGGCTTACGCCAGGTTCCGGTTCTGCTCGTTACCGCGGAAAACGACACCGAGAGCCGTCAGCGCGGGCTCGCGCTCGGCGCCGACGACTACGTCACCAAGCCCTATCGCACCTTCGAGATCCAGCAGCGCCTGCGCAACGTGCTCAAGCTGCAAGCGGTACGCGACGCGGCTTCCGATGGGCAGGAGCAGGCGCAGAGCGTCGATCCTCTGACCAACGCTGGCACCATCAGCCAGCTGCACATCAGCCTCGACTACGAATTCACACGCGCCGTGCGCTACGGCCATCCGCTGAGCTGCGCCGTGGTGCGTTGCGCGAACTACGAAGAGCTTGGCAGTCGCCTCGGTAGCGCTACTCCGGAGTTGGTGGTGTTGCCGCTGGCCACCGCGCTCAAGGGTGGCATCCGCACGGTCGACCATCTCTTCCGTTCCGACATCCACGAATTCACCATCCTGCTGCCCGAGACCAATCGCGATGGGGCGGTGATCGTGGTCGATCGTGTGGTCAGCACGCTGGCTGACCCGGCGCTCTTTTCCGGCACCGAGCGCCCCCGCATCTCGGTCGCAGCGGCCTCCTATCCGGACCAGGATGTCGCAGACGGTAACGAGCTGTGGCGCGCTGCGCGCAACTCCCTGGCTGGGTAGGCGCGCCCCGCGCCCAAGGACGCTTAGCCACGCTCGCCGCAGCCATCCTCCGGTGGTTGGGCCTCGGCATTCGTGGTATGCGACGCCACGATCGTAGAGCCGGCATGGTCCGCGCCTTTGCACGATCGACGCATGCCTGTCGTCTATTTCATCGTTCTGGTTGGAGTGCTGGTGTTCGTCCACGAGCTTGGTCACTTGGTGTGGGCCAAGTACTTCGGCGTGCGCGTGCTCAAGGTCAGCCTTGGCTTCGGGCCGCGCATCGCGGGCTTTCGGCGTGGCGAAACCGTCTACGTGATCTCCGCTTTGCCGCTCGGCGGCTACGTGCGGATGCTCGGGGAGAATCCCTGGGACGAAGTGCGCCCGAAGGACAGCGACCGCTCGTTCGCCAACCTCAGCCTATGGCGTCGTTTCGCGATCGTGGTCGCCGGGCCGCTGATGAACCTGGCATTTCCGGTGCTTCTCTACTCGGTGGTCTTCCTCGGCGACGACCAGCTCACGCCCGCCAGCGTCGGGATGGTCTCCCCCGACCATCCCGCCGACGGCAGGCTCCTTCCAGGCGACGTCGTCACGCGCATCGACAAGACGCCCATCAGCACTTTCTACGACCTGACGCGCATCGTCGAGAACAACCCGGGCAAGCCCCTGCGCTTCGAGATCAAACGCGGTGACAAGATCTTGGAGCAGACCATCACGCCCGTGCGCTCCGAGAAGGAACGCCCGCTGGACCTGAACCAGCAAGTGGGTCGCATCGGCATCATGCCGCAACACCCGCTGGCCGTGATCGGCGTGCGTTCGCACAACGCTCCCGCCTTCGCTGCGCGCATGCGCACCTTCGACGTGATCGTCTCTGCAGCAGGCCGACCGGTGGAACGCTTCATCGACCTCGAGAAGGTGTTGGGCAACAATCAGGGCTCGCTCGTCCCGATCACCTACCTGCGTCCCACGCCGGTGCCCGCTGCGCTCGGAGGGCTGATCGAGCTCGACATCTACGAGCCGCGCGTCACGACGCTCACGCCCGATCCGGGCACGGGCTCGGCGGTGGCGCGTGCCGGCATCGAGCCTTCCGACCTCTACGTGAGTGATGTCACCGCTGGCTCGCCCGAACACGGCCTTGGCCTCTTGCCCGGAGATCGCTTGGTCACGCTCGATGGCCGACCGGTCCGCGCCTGGGCAAGCTTCGTCGACAACCTGAAGGCCGATCGAGGCAAGTCGCATTGGCTCACCTTCCGCCGTGGCGATGACGAGCTATCCGGGCATTACACCCTGGCGCGCCAGCGCGGTGTGAGCTCGCTCGGCCAAGTTTACGATCGCTATGCGGTGGGCATTCGCAACTGGGTGCCGACGCGCTTGGATCCAGCCGTGGCTAACCCGCAGCCGCTGCTCTACGCGGTGCGCGAAGCGTTTCGAGCCACCGGTGATGTCGTGCAGCTCACCTTCTACTCAGTGGTGAGACTCTTCCAGGGACGACTGACTCTCAAATCGCTCGGTGGTCCGCTCACGGTCTTCCAAGCTGCGGGAACCGCGGCTCGCGCAGGTGCGCTCAACTACCTCACGCTGATGGCTTTCATCAGCATCGAGCTGGGCTTGATCAACCTCCTGCCGGTGCCGCTCTTGGATGGTGGACACTTGATGTTCTTCCTCGTCGAGGCCGTGGCGCGGCGGCCGGTCAGCGTGCGCGTCCGCGAGTACGCGCATCTGGCGGGGCTGGCGTTTCTGCTGGGCGTGATGATCCTCGCTTTCAAGAACGACATCGAGCGACAGTGGCCGGAGTTGATCGCGAAACTTATGGGCAGATGAGCGAAGACAACCCAGAGCAAGCGCCACGCCGAGCCGGTGGTGCGCGGACCGTGGCCCTCGCAGTGCTGCACCGCGTGGCCGAGCAAGGAGCCTATGCGTCGGCTGCGCTCGATGCGGAGCTCGCACGCAAGCGGCTCGATCCACGAGACGTCGGGCTCGCGACCGAGATCGTCTACGGCGCGCTGCGTGTGCTGCCCGAGCTGGATCGCGCGATCGCAGCCCACGTCAAGCACGACCCAGCGCGCATGGATGGGCTGACTCGCGCCGCGCTGCGCTCTGCCGCCTATCAGCTTTCGCACCTCTCGCGAGTGCCGCCGCACGCGGTGGTCGACGAGACCGTCTCACTGGTGCGCGAACAACGTGGTCCGAAGGTGGCTGGCTTCGTCAACGCCGTGTTGCGCAAGCTCGCGCGCGAGCGTCCTGCGGAACCGCGTTTGCCCGACCGGCTAGCGGTGCCCGAGTGGCTTTCGCGCACGCTCCACGATTCGCTCGGCGTGGAACGCGCGCAGGCCATGCTCGGTGATCGTCCTCTGCCGCCGCCGATGTGTCTGCGCATCGAGCCCGAGCGCACCACCCGGCAAGCCTTGCTCTCAGAGCTCTCGCAGGCGCAGCCCGCCGCGGAGTTGGAAGCCTCACCGCTTTCGCCCTTGGCGATCTTGGCTCGGCGCGTGGGTTCGCCGCGCGCTCTGCCCGGTTACGCGGAGGGGCTGTGGACCGTCCAGGAGGAAGGCGCACAGCTGGTCGCACTGGCGCTTGGCGCAGCAGCCGGCGAACGCATCGCGGACGTGTGTGCCGGTCACGGTGGCAAGACCACGCTCTTTTCGCGCTTGGTCGGCGCGAGCGGTCACGTCACCGCCATCGACGTCGACGAGCGTAAGCTTGCGCGCATCGCTCCGGAGCTCTCGCGCCTGGGCCTGCCGCAAGATCGTGTCGATACGCAGCCCATCGATGTCAGCGTGGGCGTCGGCGGGCTTCTCGCCAGCTTCGATCGTGTGCTGGTGGATGCACCTTGCACTGGCCTCGGCACCGTCGACCGTCGTCCGGAGCTGCTCTTGCGTTTGGGCGCCGAGGATGCTGCGCGACTCGCTGCGCTGCAGCTACGCATCCTGAGCAAAGCCCTCGGCCTTCTGCGCCCTGGCGGCATCCTCGGCTACGCGGTGTGCTCGCCCACGCGCGCCGAAGGCGAAGGTGTGGCGAGCCGCCTGCAGGCGCAAGAGCCGCGTTTGGAGCGAGTGATGCAGCCGCTCGTGCCAGAGCTGCCTGCCCCCGACCCCGATGGCGTGCTGCGCATCGGTCCCTGGCTGAGCCGTCCGGGCTCGTTCAGTCGCCCCGATGCCTACCAGCTCGTGCTCTGGCGGCTACGCGGCTGAGCTTGGCGCGGCGCTAGCGTGCGATCGGCAGCCCGTGAGCACCGCCGGGTCGCAGGATGTCGGCGAAGAAGTCGTTGCCCTTGTCGTCGACGATGATGAACGCCGGGAAGTCTTCGACCTCGATCTTCCACACCGCTTCCATACCGAGCTCGGGATACTCATGCACTTCGACCTTCTTGATGCAGTCCTTCGCCAGCCGCGCCGCGGGCCCACCGATCGAGCCGAGGTAGAAGCCACCGTGCTTCTTGCACGCTTCGGTGACAGCCGCTGAGCGGTTGCCCTTGGCCAGCATCACGAAGCTGCCACCGGCCGCTTGGAACTGATCGACATAGCTGTCCATGCGACCTGCGGTGGTCGGACCGAACGAGCCCGAAGCATAGCCTTCCGGCGTCTTGGCCGGACCGGCGTAGTACACGCAGAGGTTCTTCAGGTACTCGGGCATCGGCTCGCCACGATCGAGGCGTTCCTTGATCTTCGCGTGCGCCACGTCGCGTGCCACGATCATCGGACCGCTGAGCGAGAGGCGCGTGCGGATCGGATACTTCGCGAGCTCTTTGCGAATCTCGCTCATCGGCCTGCGGAGATCGATGCGCACGACATCGCTGCTCAGCTTCGCCTCGCTGGCCTCGGGCAGGTACTTCGCGGGATCGGTCTCGAGTTGTTCGAGGAACACGCCGTCCTTGGTGATCTTGCCGAGCGCCTGGCGATCGGCCGAGCACGAGACTGAAATCGCCACCGGGCAGGAGGCGCCGTGGCGAGGCAGACGGATCACGCGCACGTCGTGGCAGAAGTACTTCCCGCCAAACTGTGCGCCGATACCGGTCTCTTGCGAGACCTTCCAGACCTTCGTCTCGAGCTCGAGATCGCGAAAGCCGCGTCCGTCTTGGTTGCCGGAGCTGGGGAGCGCATCGAGGTAATGCGCCGACGCGAGCTTAGAGACCTTGAGCGCGTATTCTGCGGAGGTGCCGCCGATCACCACTGCCAGGTGATAAGGCGGACACGCGGCAGTGCCGAGCGCACGTAGCTTTGCATCTACGAACTCGAGCAAGCTCTTCGGATTCAAGAGCGCCTTGGTCTCCTGATACAAGTAGCTCTTGTTCGCCGAGCCACCGCCCTTCGCCATGAAGAGGAACTTGTAGGCGTCGCCGTCGGTCGCGAAGATCTCGATCTGCGCCGGCAGGTTCGTGTCCGTGTTCACTTCCTGGTACATGTCGAGCGGCGCCATCTGCGAGTAACGCAGGTTGCTGTCGCGGTAGGTTTCGTACACGCCGCGCGCGATGGCCTCTTCGTCGTTGCCGGCGGTGAGCACGTTCTGGCCGCGCTTGCCCATGATCACTGCGGTGCCGGTGTCCTGACACGAAGGCAGCACGAAACCCGCCGCAATGTTGGCGTTCTTGAGCAAGTCGAGGGCCACGAATTTGTCGTTCGGTGAGGCCTCGGAGTCTTCCAGGATGTGCTTGAGCTGCGCGAGGTGTGCGGGCCGCAGGAGGTGCGCGATGTCGCGCATCGCCTGGCGCGTGAGCAAGGTCAGCGCTTCTGGCTGCACCTGCACGAAGGTTCGTCCCGCCGCACTGACGCTGACAGTGGAGACGAAGTCCTTGGTGAGCAGCTTGTAGGGTGTCGCATCTGTGCCGAGCGGAAGCATCTCTTGGTAGCGAAACTCTTTCATGGTGCAGCTCCTATGAAGTGCGGCGCAGCATACACGATGTCGGCTGCGACGGCTGCGTCGCGGGCCCTGCCGAATATGCCTTCGGCTGGTTCGCCACGCCGCCCCGCATCCCCCGTCGCACGCTGCCGTATCGGCACTCTTGCGGCGCCGACGCCTTCATGGATAGGCTCGCGCCGACTATCCGGGAGCACTTCCATGCAGAGCACACACACACCACGCAGCGTTGGTCCGGGCATCTTTGTGGTCAGGGTCATCGGGCTCATTGGTCTTCTTGGTCTCATTGGCCTGGGAGCGTGCTTCGGAGGTGGCGGTTCGGGCGTGGGCACTGGCACGGATGGCGGAGTCGGTTCCGCGGGGTCGACTGCCAACGGCGGGCCGCTCGGGGGCGCAGCTGGAGCGAGCAGCGCAGGCGCGGGAACGACCACCGGTACGGCAGGCGCAGTCGGCGCAGCTGGGGCAACCGCCGCTGCGGCAGGCAGCCACGCTGGCGGAGCCGGCGCAGCAGGCGGTGGAGCGGGTACCACGGCAGGCGTCGCAGGGACGAGCGCCAGTGGCGTGTCGACGGAGCTGGCGGACGGCACCATCGGTTCATCGTGCGGCAGCTGTCAGGCAGGGCTCACCTGCCAAACTGGCGCCAGCATTCCCAACGGGTACTGCACCAAGGTCTGTGCTGCGGCCGCGGATTGCGGAGCCGCCTCCTTCTGCTACGCGGTGACTGGCACCACCTCGGATTACTGCATGCGCGCTTGCCGGGTCGACGGCGACTGCCGTCCTTCATACACCTGCCAAGGCAGTCCGGGCGGCCTCGTCTGTTACCCAGCGTCGACTGGCACCACCACCACGGGCGGTGCCGGTGGAACCGGGTGCATCAGCGCAAGCCTGCTTTCCGGCGGCTACTGGCAAAAGAATTCGGGCGGCGGTCTCGAGGACATCTTGTTCTCGCCGGACGGGAGCCTGACTGACAACTACTCGGCTGGCGGCCTTGGTGACTCATCTTACAGTGGAACCTGGCAGCTCAGCTGTCCGACAATCACCACGACCTTAGACAGTTACGGTGGCGCATCCCCCAGCTTCACCGTGAATGGCAGCGTGCTCACCGATCAAAACGGAGTGACCTGGCAGCGCTGCCAGCCGCTGGCGTCGTCCAGTCATTGCTTCTGACTCTGAGCTCGCGCACGCCCATGCGTTCCTCGTCGTCGCTTGCTTGGCTGGTCTTGCTCCACGGGCTCCTCGCCTGCCCCACCGCACAGGCCTTCGAGCTGCCGACGCAGCCAGTGAGCGCGGCGGACAAGAGTGCGCCGCGACCCCGGGCCCGCGACCTTGGCATCGACATCGGCATCTATGCGTCGGGTCCGCTCGACGCGATCACCGATGTGAGAGGCGTGCTGGTGGGGCACACCACGCTGATTCGCGGGGAAGGCAAGCTCGTACCTACGCAAGGCCCGGTGCGCACCGGTGTCACGGCGATCATTCCGCACGCTGGCGATCTTTGGCGCGAGAAGGTGCCCGCGGCTGGCTTCGTCATGAACGGCAATGGTGAGGTGACCGGCCTCTCATGGATCAACGAGTCCGGGGCGCTCGAAGTACCCATCCTGCTCACCAACACCATGAGCGTGCCGCGCGTCGCTGACGCAGTTCTGACCTGGATGATGCGGAAGTACCCCGCTATTGGGATCAGCGATGACGTCGTGCTGCCCGTGGTAGCGGAGTGCGACGACTCGGCGCTCAACGATTCGCGTGGACGCCACGTCTCCGAGCAGGATGTGCTCGCGGCGCTCGACCAGGCGCGTAGCGGGCCGGTCGCTGAAGGATCGGTCGGCGCAGGCACGGGCATGATCGCCTATGAACGGAAGGGCGGCATCGGAAGTGCGTCTCGCGTGCTGCCGGCCAAGCTCGGCGGCTACACCATCGGCGTTCTGGTCAACGCCAATCACGGCTTGCAGAAAGAGCTGGTGATTGCGGGCGTTCCGGTCGGCAGAGAGCTGGCGGTGCAGCGGGCGCCGACCCCGATGCGCTCGATCATCATCGTGATCGCGACCGACGCCCCGCTCGACGCGCGTCAGCTGGGCCACCTCGCAAAGCGCGCCATTCTCGGTCTGGCACGCACGGGTTCCACGGTGCGCCATGGCTCCGGTGACTTCGTGCTGGCGTTCTCGACCGGCACGCGTGTGCCTCACTACCCGAAAGAGGCGCTGCGGACCGCGCAGCTGCTTTCGGACAGCCACCTCAACCCCCTCTTCGAGGCCACCTCGGAAGCCACCGAGGAGGCGATCATCAATGCTCTGCTCGGCGCAACCACCATGGTCGGCCGTGATGGGGCGACGGCGCACGCGCTGCCGATCGACGAGCTGATCAAGGTCATGCACAAGTTCGGCCGCGGTCCAGCCCAGCGCAAGTAGTCCGAGCCTGTCGACCCCAGGTGGATCGCGTCAAATCGTTCGGAACGGGGCAGCTGATGCGCGGTGCCGACCAGAACGCGTCGGGGGCACGAAAAGCCGGGCATCTCGGGTGGCCCGGAGGCTGCGCGGCCGAGCTTTCTGCGGCCCTTTTGAGTGGTGGGCACTTTCTTCAGCTTGACACACCTGCCTGGGCCACTTAGATTCCGCGCGAAATTTCTAGACGGGGCGTAGCGCAGTCTGGTAGCGCGCACGGTTCGGGACCGTGAAGTCGGAGGTTCAAATCCTCTCGCCCCGACCACTTCTTCTTTCGACCACATTCGAAGCACGCGAGCGACATTCGACGAGGGGTCAATGAGCAAAGCCGTTTCGCCGATACGCGTGTTGGTGGTCGACGACGATCGCGAGATCTGTGACTACATGGAGACCTTCCTGGCCAAGGACGGCATCCAGGTCAAGACGATCTCGGACCCCGAAGCGGCGGCGGACGAAGTCAAGAACGGCGGCTACCACCTGGTGGTGCTCGACCTGATGATGCCGAAGCTCGACGGCGTCGGTGTGCTCTCCCGGATTCGCAAAGTGGACTCCGACGTGGCCGTGGTGATCTTCACCGGCTACCCGACGCTCGAGACGGCCGTGCAATCGATGAAGCTCGATGCGGTCGACTACTTGCGCAAGCCCTTCGATCCCGAAGAGTTTCGCGAGGTCGTGGATCGCGTGATGCGCAAGAAAGGCCTCTTGCGCTCGCCCGAGGAGAACCTGCACCGCGTGATCGGTGAGACGGTTCGCAACCTGCGCAAAGACGCCAACCTCACGCTCAAGCAGATGGCGCGCCGCACTAGCCTTTCGGTCTCGCTGCTCTCGCAGATCGAGCGCGCGGAATCGAGCGCATCCATCTCCTCGCTCTACAAGATCGCCGTCGCCTTGGATGTCAAAATCCAAGACCTCTTCGGCGACTATTGACGGCCGGGGCCATTTGCCCTGATCCGCGCCTTACGTCCTCGCTCAGCTCGGTCACGCACAGAAGTGCGCTCCCTCGCTTCGCTCCGGGCGCGCTCGCGCCTCAGGGCAACTGACCCCGGCCGTGCGCGTGTGGTGAGGCTGCGCTGATCTCTTGCGCGAGGGTGCCGAGGCCCGAGGCCGCTAACGCCTGCGTTAGGCCCAGGCGAGCTGCCGGATACGAGCGTGACCCGCGTGGCACTTGGCTGAAGCTGTCGGCGGCATCGGCGTAGGCCCCGAGCGCGAGTTGGGCTTGGGCCTCCACCAGGCAGCGCTCGGCGTCGCCGGGGGCTTCATCGACGGCTTGTTCGGCCAACACCAGGGCCTTGTCGGGACGCCCGAGCGCGAGGTAGGCGCGCGCCATGTTCGGCAGGTCCGCGAGGCGGTCCGGGTCGGTGCTGGCGAGC
>JADGRG010000535.1 GCA_017881145.1 Sandaracinaceae bacterium
GGTAGCACACCGGAATAGTTATGTGCAACTACAAATTCTCTATGCTACCTGTGAGGTCATGAAACAGCGACACAGGATGGCCCTTGTCACACACACGCAAGGCGTGTGCGTTCCAACGACGAAGAACAATGCTCGGCGCTGCGCTTCTCTCATTGCCGCCATGCCGTTTGAACGCCACGGGCCAGAGCCTCTCGACGCCGTCGTCAACGTGCGGCTGACGTCCGCCGAGAAGGCGCGGCTGCTCGAAGACGCCGCGATCGCCGGTCTGACCGTCTCCACGCTGTCGCGCCGGCGGATGCTCGGACGACGCGTGGTAGCCAACGTCGATGCGGCGATGATTCGCGAGCTGCGACGCCTTGGCGGCTTGCTCAAGCACCTGCACATCGAGACCGCGGGCACGTACAGCGAGCAGACGTCCGAGGTGCTGCGGGCCGTGAAGGCCGCCATCGAAGTGCTCAGCGGAGAGCGCCGTGATCGGTAAGAAGGTTTTGAACGCCAAGGCAGCAGGATCGAAGGCGGCCCGCATCGGCACCCTGCTCGACTATGTTCGAGCGCCTCAACGGACGGGCTCGGACGAGAAATGCGCGTACTACGGCGCCCGTGGCTTCGTGACCGATAGCCCCGGCGGCCATCGCGCGGAGATGGTGGCGCTCGCCCACGACGCCGTCCGGAGCTCGGACCCCGTCAACCATTACATCCTGAGCTGGCGCGAGGGAGAGGTGCCGCTGCCCACGCAGATCGAACAAGCCGTAAGTCTGTTCCTCGACGAGCTCGGCCTGCGGGACCACCAAACCGTCTACGGCCTGCACAGCGACACGGACAACCTCCATCTGCACATCGTCATCAACCGCGTGCATCCGGAGACACTTCGAGTCGTCAAGATCCACGGCGGGTTCGACCTCGAGGCGGTGCACAGGGCGGTCGCGCGCATCGAGCACGCCCAAGGTTGGCTGCCGGAGCGCCGAGCCCGCTACGAGGTCAACGACCGCGGCCAGGTCGTCCGCGCGCCTCGGCAAGATCCAGAGCCACGGCGGCCCGCGCAAGACAAGTGCGACCGAGAGGCGCACACCGGGTACCGCTCCGCTGAAGGGATCGCGATCGAGCAAGCCGCGCCGATCATCGCAAGCGCGAAGTCCTGGCAAGAGCTGCACGTCGCTCTTGCCGAGCGAGGCATGCGGTACGAGCGCACAGGCAGCGGGGCCAAGGTCTTCGTGGGCGAGACCGCAGTGAAGGCGTCTCGCGTCGCGCGCGACGCGAGTCTCAGCAAGCTCGAAAGGCAGCTCGGACCGTATCGGGCCGCGTCCGAAGGGCTGCTGCACGTGAAGCCGGTGGACGCTCGGCCATTGCGGCCGGAACTACCTGGCTGGGAGCGCTACGGCGAGGAGCGAGCCAAGTATTGCACCGACAAGAGAGACGCGTGGCAGCAGTTGCGTGCGCGGCTCAAACAAGAGCGCCGCGTTCTGCACGATCGCCAGCGCAGCCGGCGTACGCAAGTGTTATCCGGCAACTTCGCCGGTCGCGGCCACTTACTCAACGCGTTGCGGGCAGCGCTGGCGCAGGAGCAGCGCGCAGAAGGCCAAGCGCAACGGCACGACCATGCCCGTGCACGCGAGCGGCTGCGCGCGCAGTACCCACGGTTTGCCGGCATAGAACAGTGGCTGCGTGACCGAGGGCAGGCGACGCTTGCCGAGCAGTGGCGTTATCGCGAGTGCGCAGCGCAGTCACCGGACCGTCCCGTTGTGATGTCCGAGCCGCTGGATAGAGTGATCTACACGCGGTTTGTGGCGGACTGGCAGGCTCGGCAGGACGAGCGACAAGAAGCTCTGGCGCGTGTGTGGTCTCAATACGCCCGCGAGGTCGCCGGGCTGAAAAGCGCTTCGAAGCAACGCTGGGCCGTCGTAAAGCTAGTTGCCAAGGGTCCGATCGCCGGCAAGCTATGGGCGCTGAACGGGCGCCTGGCCGACCAGCACGCTTGGCGACAGCTGCACGGGCGCCATCGGGCGGCGCTGCACGCGGCCGATCAACAGCACCGGCCGCTTGATTGGGAATCGTGGCTTCAGACGAGAGCTGCGGCCGACGAACAGGTACGCACGACGGCGCCGCATCTGGGGCTGCCGATGCGTGGTGCGGCCAATGCGGTCACGGCAGGCGGCACGACCGTACGCGATGGTGCGGCGCAGAGCGGCAGCGCGACCGTCGTGGTTCATAGACTTCCGGGCGGCACCGCTCAGGACGACGGCAACCGACTGACTCTCTCGGAGGGATCGACGCAGCAGGCCTTCGAAGCGCTGCTGCACCTGGCACGTGCGCGTTTCGGTGCCCGACTTGGCGTAGATGGAGATGAGGTGTTTCGAGAGCGGCTCGTGCAAGCCGCAGCCGCCTCGCAGCTCGATGTCTCCTTCGCAGACGCGCAACTCGAAGCCCGCCGGCAGCAGTTTCGGCATCAGGACAGCAAAGGTCGCGCCAGCGTGACGCACGAGACGCGAGGGCCGGCCCAACGGCGCAAAGGCCGGTCGCGGTAGCGGGTTGCCACAGGCAGGGCACGGCAGCTACGCGCGTCACGGCACGACCACGCGCCATGAGCGACAAGAGCTACGCGCGAGTACCATCCCCGTGCCGTGCAGGGGCGCGGTGCATTGCTCGCGGCGGTGACCATCCCGACGCTCCCGGCATTCACGTCAACACCGCCAGAAGTACCAGAGCCGATGCTCAACACTACTACGTGCGACGTGCCCCTCAGGCTCGTAGCGAACACCTGCTATGACCGGCACCCCGAGCGCTCCATGGCGCTCTTGCGTCCGGCACGTGCCAACACC
>JADGRG010000536.1 GCA_017881145.1 Sandaracinaceae bacterium
GTCAGCCAAGCCAGCCAAGCGCGAGAGCTCCTGTTCGATCTCGGCGGTGTGCCTGTGTTGCCCGCCTGTCTTGTAAGCGCGGATGCCCTCCGACGTATCGGAGAAGTGCGTGCTGGCCGAAGGCACCTTGCCGGCACCGGACACGCCGCTCTTGGCGTCCACGATGAGCCCGTCGAGGTCGATGAGCCCCGCCGCCACCAGCGGCGCAAGCGCCAGAATGCTGGCGGTCGGATAACACCCCGGCACCGCGATCAGGTTCGCTTTGGCGATCGCAGCTCGGTGCAGCTCCGGCAAACCGTAGACAGCCTCGCTCACCAGCTCAGGCGCGTGGTGCTCGCCATACCAATAGTTGTGCGCTTGCAGATCGCGCAGCCGAAAATCTGCGGACATGTCGAGCGCGATCACACCCGCCTGACGCAACGCCTTGACCGACTCGGCGCTCGCGCCATGCGGCAGCGCGCAAAACGCAACGTCCGCCCGCTCACGCACCAGCTCCGCCGAAAACGCCTCGACACGCAGCTCGCAAAGCCCCGTCAAGCTCGGCACCGAGTGACTCAGAAGCTCGCCATGCCCGCTGCGCGCCGCCAGCAACGTGACCCGAGCCGACGGATGCGGCAGCAGCAAGCGCAAGAGCTCCGCGCCCACATACCCAGTAGCCCCAACAATCGCGACCCGAACCTCACCCATAGCCAATCACCAACCCGATGTTCCCCCCACCCCACCCCCAAAGCAAGCCACAACGTTCCGTTGCAGCTAGCAATAGACGCGCGACGCACCAACGCAACCAGCCCACCGCAACGCCCTCGTTGCCGCGCGCCCCGCGCCGGCATGACAGCCTGACTCTCGGCGAAGCCACGTAGACGCGAGCGGCGCGAATTGGGGTACAGCCGCGAGCGCGCCCGGAGCGCCCGAGGGAGCGCTACTCACGTAGCGTGACCGAGGAAGCGAGGACGTAAGCCGCGGATGTGCCCCAAGGCGCGCCGCGATCGCTCTTTAGCGCTTAGAGTACTGGAAGCGCTTGCGTGCGCCTGGCTGACCAGGCTTCTTGCGTTCCTTCTTGCGCGCGTCGCGCGTCAGGAAGCCCGCCTTCTTCAGCGCGGGACGCAGCGCCGGATCCACGACCAAGAGCGCGCGCGAGATGCCGTGGCGCACTGCGCCCGCTTGTCCGGATTCGCCACCGCCGCAAACGTTGACGGTGATGTCGAACTGGTCCGACTTCTCGACGCACTCGAGCGCCTGCTTGACGACCATGACCGACGTCGGGCGCGGGAAATACTGTTCCAGCGTGCGTCCGTTGACGGTGATGACGCCGGTGCCGGGCTTCATCAACACCCGAGCGATCGCGTTCTTGCGCTTACCCGTGCCGTAGGACTTGCCGTGCATTGTGCCGTTGATCATGGTGCTTTGACTCAGGTGCGAAGGGTGAGCGATTCGGGCTGCTGCGCCACGTGCGGATGGGTCGCGCCCTTGTAGACTTTGAGCTTGGTTCGCAGCGTGCGACCCAGTCGGTTCTTCGGAAGCATGCCGAACACGGCCTCCTCGATGGCCAGCTCGGGACGACGTTTCAGCAGCGAACGATAGCTCTCCGAACCGAAGCCGCCTGGAATGGCCGAGTGCCATCGACGCAGCTTGGTGTCGAGCTTGTTGCCCGTCAGCTTCACCTTCTCCGCATTCACGACGATCACGAAATCGCCGGTGTCGGCGTGCGGCGTGAAGATGGGCTTGTGTTTGCCGCGAATCACCGCGGCGACGTTCGACGCAAGCCTACCCAGCGGTATGTCGGTGGCGTCGACCACAAACCAATGGCGCTCGACCTCGTGCGCCTTAGCGCTGAACGTATCCATCTGACGATTCTCCGTTCGCAGACCGTAACCCCCGATGGGGAGCGGCTTTTTAGCTTTGGGGCCCGGTCGTGTCAAGGAGCGCGCCGAGCGTGCCGCGCTCTCGCCGATGTCGGGTCGGTGCAGCTTGCGCCGCCGGAGTCCAGGCAGGCACCCGCCCCGGTCCCGAGAAGCGAGGCAAGCCTGCGTCGCAGCTGGGGAATTGGCAAGTGCTCAGTTCTCAGTCAGGATCTCTGCGGCTGAATGGTGGCCAGGCGCAGGGCGTCGGTCTAGGTGGGCTTGGGCCGTAAAGGAGCTTGTCATGAGGCGATCGTTACAGTCTTGGGGCTTGCTCTTGTGGCTGGTCACGCCTGCGATGGGGGCGCTCGCAGAGGACGGAACCGGAAAGTTGAGCTGCGAGATCCGGGAGAACGGGCAGACCGCATCGGGCGTCATTTCGGTGCAACGTGAGGGCAAGGAAGTCGCCGCGACCACCTGCGGCAAGGAGCTCAGCCTCAAAGCCGGCAGCTACACCGCAACGCTACGCCTGGACGGGGCGCTCGACGGTCCCGAGCAGAGTCAGCCGCTCACCATCCGACGCGACGCCACCGCGCTGGTGAAGGCCGAGTTCGCCACCGGCACGCTCGAAGTACGCATTGTGAGCCAGGGCCGACGCGCAGCTGGGCTGGCAATGATCCGGCGCGCCGGCAAGGAGATCGGCGCCCTGGGCAGCGGAGTGACGGCGCATCTGAGCGCGGGCAGCTACGAGGTGGTGGCTCGCTACCGCGGCCAGGAGAAGGTCTTCGCCGACGTGAAAATCAGCGGCGGCGGTCACGTCTCGCTCGACGCAGCCTTCGACTGATGGCGCAACGCAAGCGGGCGGCGCGATAAGCGCTGATTGGACAGCGAGTTGGCCGGGTGGTGTAGCCTAATCCACGTAATGAAAAGAGCCGCCCGTCCGTGCTGGCTCGCGCTCTGCGCTGTGCTGCTCTCGGCCTGCGTGTTCGGGAACGCGCGGACAATTACGCCGAACGCTGCGCCGAGCCTCGAGATCGGTCTCGCTCGCGCGGATGGTTCCCGCTTCTGGCTCTCCGAGCAGAGGGGCAAGCCGCTCTTGGTCTTCCTCTTCGCAACCTACGACAACGGCTCACAGCTCGCGCTCGCGCACCTGGAGAGCCTGCTCGCGCACGAGAAGCGCATCGCGGCGCTCGGGATTGCGCTACAGCCGGATGCCCAGATGTTCTTGGAGCCCTACCAGGCTTCGCTCTCGGTGAGCTTCCCGCTCAGCTACGACCCCTACAACGCGCTCTTGCGCGGCGAAACCGACCTCGGCCGTGTCGCAGCGGTGCCGGCGTTCGCAGTGCTCGACGCGGAAGGGCACGTGCTGGCCACACGCTACGGCATCACCACGGAAGCGGAGCTGAAAGCGTGGCTGCAGAGCGTAGTGCCCGGCTTCTCCAGGTAGACGACGGTCTGAACCAACCACGGCGTGTCCGCGCCTGCCTACCGAAGTGGGGCTGCGCGGGCCTCAGCCAGCGCATGCTCGATGCGCGCTACTTGGTCCGACGATGCAAGTCGCGGTGCGCGACCACCACGTCGGCCTGGCCACGCAAACGCAAAGCGAGCGCCTCCGCCACAGCCACCGAACGATGCTGGCCACCGGTGCAGCCGATGGCGACGGTCAAGTAGGCTTTGCCTTCGCGCTCGTAGCGCGGCAGGAGCTTGCTGAGCATCGAGGTGAGATCCTCGAGCAGCTCCTCCGTTTCGGGGGCCTCCAGCACGAATCGCGCGACCGCTTCGTCGAGCCCGGTGCAAGCACGCAGCTCAGGCACGAAGTGAGGATTGGGCAGGTAGCGCAGGTCGAAGACCAAGTCTGCGTCGACCGGCAGACCATACTTGAAGCCAAACGAGACGACTCGAGTGACCATGCGTGAACGCTTGCCGCCGCGTGCGATGTAATCGACCAGGGTGCGCCGCAAGTCGTGCACGCTCATGCCGGTGGTGTCGATGATCAAGCCGGCGCGCGCACGCAGTGGAGCCAAGCGCTCGCGTTCTTTCTGGATCGCCTCGATGAGATTGCCGCCCGGCGCGAGTGGATGGGCGCGGCGGGTCTCGCTGAAGCGACGCACCAACTCGTCGTCCTGACTCTCCAGGAAGAGCAGCTCGAGTTCGTGGCCACCTGCGATCAACGCATCCATCACCGAAGCAGCACCTTCGAGGAAGCCGCCGGTGCGAACGTCGACGCCAAGGCCGACTTGTGAAAGCTCGCCGCCCTTCGCCAAGAGCTCGATGAGCTGCGGGATGAGCGCTGGCGGGATGTTGTCGACGCAGAAGAACCCGAGGTCTTCGAGTGCGCGCAACGCAGTGGATCGCCCCGCGCCGGACATCCCCGTGACCACGACCAAGTGCAGCGCCATGCCGCATAGGCTAGCAAGTCCTGCGCGCCGGATGAACTGAGATGAACGGAGATAGACCGGGATGAGCTACGACGTGGGAGCCGAGCTCTGCCGGAGGTCTTCCTCGACCATAATGCGCAGAGCCGCGTGGCTGCTGCCTGCGTCTAGCAGGCGCGCGCGGATGGCCTCGTCCCGCAGCACGCGCGAGACGCGCGCGATCATCTTGAGTTGGTCCGCCGGATGACTGCTGGGGGTGAGCAGCGCCACCAAGATGCGCGCCGGCTCGCCATCGGCCGAATCGAAGGCGACTCCTTGCCGGCTGATCGCCAGCGCCATGCGTGGACGTTCGAGGCGAAGCCTTCCGTGTGGGACCGCTACGCCACTGCCGATGCCGGTGCTCGCCAGCTTCTCGCGCTCGGCGAAGACGCGGTAGACTTCGTCGGCATCCAGTGGCGTTTCACCGCGCGAAAGCAGTTGCGCAAGCTCGCGCAACGTCGCCTCTTTGTCGACGGCCAGCAGTTCGGTCGTGATGTCGTCGGCGCTCAATACGTCTTGGAGCCGCATGACCCAGATCCCGAGGTGGAGGAATCAGCGCGCAGCGCAACACTCGCTGCGCTCATGCGTCGAGCGTATCGCAACTCGACTCGCGCGCGACAGATTCTGACAAACGCAGCGCTCCGTGACCCCGTGCGCATGCAAGGGGTTCGGAGCGCTTCCGCCGAGTGCCCGTGGAGCGACCGAAGGTCGCCGGGGCAGACGGCTGGCTTTTCTCGGACGCCGGCTACTTGCCCGGCGATTCCACGGTCGCGCTGCGCCGCTTCTGGGCGTTCGCGTCCTTGGTGCGACGCAGTTGGTGGCGGATCTTGTCGACCACCAGATCGATCGACGCGTACATGTCCTCCTGCTCCTCGCGTCCGAGGTAGCTCTCCGAGCCAGCATGAATGCTCAGGTCGACGCAGTGCAGGTGCCTCTCAACGGAAAACGTGACCACCGCTTCCATGGGCGCCTGCATGTATTTCTGGAGCTTTCCTATCTTGTCACTCGCGTGGTTCTTCATCGCATCCGAGGAATCCAAATTGCGGAATGTGAACGCGATCCTCATGCAATTCCTTTCTGGACGTCTGACCTGTGGGTTGCTCGCCGATCAAGAAAAGTGGTCACGCGCAGCCGACACGCTGGGTCTGCGCGCAAGCGTGAGCCCGCTGCTTGCGGGCAAGAGCGAACCAAGAGCGAACCAAATGCGAACCAAATGCGAACCGAGTGCAGTGCTGCGGGTCTCGCTGCGAGCAACCGCATGGGTTGCCGCACGCATCAACTTCCCCACCTTCGAGAGACCGCTTCCCGCCATGCACTCCGCTCAGGTTAACCCCAAGTGTAGCTAAAAATATTTCCGGCGTTTGGAAGAACTCAAGATCCCCATCATTTCCCGGTACTTAGCCACCGTGCGGCGGGCGATCATGATCTTCTCTTTGGCCAAAAGCTCGACGATCTTCTGGTCGCTGTGGGGGTGCTTCTCGTCCTCGCCCTCGACCAGCTTCTTGATGGCTTGCTTCACGCTTTCGGAAGCAATGTCGTCTTCTTCGTCGCGCTTGATGGCGCTGTTGAAGAAGAACTTGAGCTCGTAGACACCGCGCGGCGTGGCGACGTATTTGTTGCTGGTGACTCGCGAGATGGTGCTTTCGTGCATCCCGACTTCTTCTGCGACATCGCGCAGGATCATCGGCTTGAGGTACTCGATGCCCTTCTCGAAGAACTCGCGCTGCTTGTCCACGATGCACTCGGTGACGCGCTCGATGGTCTTGCGACGTTGATCGATGCTACGGATCAGCCACTGTGCGGAGCGCAGCTTGCTCTGGATGTATTCCTTGGCCTGCGCATCGCCCTTCATCACCGAGCGGTAGAAGCCGCTGATCTTCAGCTTGGGCATGCCGTCGTCGTTGGCGACCACGAAGTACTTGTCGCCGACCTTGTGCACCCAAACGTCGGGCACGATGTATTGCGGCTCATTGGCGACGAAATTGCGCGCTGGGCGCGGCTCTAGCTCTCCGATGGCCTGCGCGACGTCGTAGACCTCTTCCAGATCGACGCTGAGCTTCTTGGCAATCGCCGGGTAGTTGCGCTTCTCCAGGTCGTGCAGATGCTCGTCGATGATCTTGATGAGCAGCTCGTCCATGCCGAAGTGTCGGGCCTGCACCAGCAAGCACTCACGCAGGTCACGCGCCGCGACTCCGATGGGATCGAAGGTCTGAATGACTTGCAGAATCTCCTCGGCGTCCTCCGGA
>JADGRG010000537.1 GCA_017881145.1 Sandaracinaceae bacterium
CACGGCTCGCCGACCGTATTGGATGCGCAGTACCAGCGAGTTGTCGTTCGGATCGTAGCCCGCGTCGTAACTCGGACACGGCCACAACACCTCCACGAGTAAGCTGCCCAGTGTCCGTGGCTTGCCGCAGAGCTCGCTCGGCTGGCGCACGCGCACGCCTCGAGCCCGCGCCTTTCGCAGCACGGCACGCGCGCCCTGCGGCGCATCTTTCAAGTCGGCCTCGGCCTCGGCTTGCCCGCTGTCCCAGAGCTCGCCCACGGGCACGGCGTCGAGTAACGCGGAGAGACCACCGTAGTGGTCGGGGTGGGGATGCGAGAGCACTACGAAGTCCAAGCGGTCGCGACGCCGTGCACGCAGGAGCGGCAGCACGACGGCTGTGCCTGGATCTGCGCCGCCTCCGGGGTTTCCCCCGGCGTCGATGAGCATCACGCGACCGTCCGGAAGATCGACGATGGCCGCGTCGCCCTGGCCAACATCGAGGAAGGTCACCCGCAACACTCCGGTTGGTTTCTCCTGCCAGCGCAAGCGTGCTTCGAGCACGAACAAGAGTGCGAATGCGGAGAGCACGACCACGAAGCGGGTGCGGCTTCGAGGCAGAACGAGCAGCAGGCAGATGGCGACGCTGAGCACGAGGCACTGCCAGAGGTCGAGCACAGGCCACACGAACTTGGGCGCGAGCTGCGCGAAAGCGGTGCAGGCGGCGAGGAAGGCACGGCTGACGAGCGAGAGAGGTGGCGCTGTGAGCACGGCCAGCAGCGGCAGGAATGTGGCGCAGGCGGCGTGGAGCGCTGCCAGCACGAGCAGAATCGAACCGACCGGAACCAGCAGCAGGTTCGCAAACACGCCGACAGCAGGCAGTGTGCCGAAGGTCCAGAGCACGATCGGCGCGGTGGCGAGCGAGGTCCGCACGCTCAGCGTGAGTGCAGCACGGGCCAACTCTTGCAGGTCTTGCGGTGGGCTCTGTATCGCGGAAACGATGGCTGCGGTGGCCGCGATCGAAAGCAAGAAGGCCGGGCGAAGTGCTTCAGCGGGCTCTAGTGCAGCGAAGAGCAAGCAAGCTGCGGCCGTGACCGCGCCGGTGTTCGGCCGGTAACCGCAGGCGACCAGCAGCCAGGCCAACGCGGTCGTGATCGACGCGCGCCAACCGCTCGGAGCGCCGCCCGTGAACGCGGCGATGCCCAGGGCGAGCGGAATGCCCAGCGCAAGCGCCACGCGACGGATCTCGTAGCGCGCAGCCAATGGCTGCACGAAGCCCAGCCAGTAACTCAAGACGACCACCGTCAGGCCTGCCAAAATTGTCACGTGCATGCCGGACACCGCGAACACGTGCGCCATCCCGGACGCGCGCACGCTGACTTCATCCTCGTCGCTAAGCGAGTCCGGATCCCCGAGCGTCAGCGCGCGAGCCACGGCCGACACGTCTGGGGGCAGCGTTGCGTCTAGACGTGTGCGAACCAGCGCACGTGCTTGGTAGAGCCAGCGCGCTGGTGCTCGGTGTTCGATCACTTGGAACGCGTTGCTGGCAGGTAAGTTTGCATTGCCCTGCGTGGGGTGAGCGCTCGGCAGCCGCGGGTGTGGGGACGGATTGCGAAAGGGCACGCGCGGCGTGATGCTCGCGAGCAGGCGCACTCGTGCTCCTTCTGGCAGCGGCCAGGGACCGACCCAAAGCTCGGTGCCGGCGGGGATCTCGGCCCTGTCCACCAGCCGCGCGCCTCGCTCGACATGCACTCGCGATAAGGCACGACCGTCGCGTCCGTAGCGGACCTCTTCGACGGTGCCGGTGATGCGGGCGACGCCTGCCGGTGGCAGTCGTGGTGGTCCGGGTGCGGGAGGGCCCATGGCGAGCCCGGCGCCGAGCGCCGCAGCCGTCAGCAGCAGCGGCGCAAGCTGCATGGTCAGGCGGGTGGGTTGTACTGTCGTAGCCGCAGCGAATCCGAGTCCCAGCAGCAGGCACCCCAGCGCAAGAGCCGCCGTTCCAGACCCCAGTGAGAGGCTGGCGGAGCCGAGCAGTCCAAGCAGGAAGGCAGCGGCCAGTGGCACGGGTGTCCGCATGGCCAGCGCCTGCAGCAAGGACCGTTCCCGTTTTCATCCTCGTCAAGTGCTGGAATCTATTGGGCAACGACCTGGCGCCCGCCGCTCGCGCTTGACACCGCCGCCACCCGCCACTACAAAGACAGGCACAAGCAACTCTTACGCATGCGTATGGGTTAGGTTGCAAAGCGAATGCGCATCCAGCTCCCCATCGTGAAAGACCCTGGCCCTCTGGCGCCGCCCCCCGACGGAAGTCGGGACAAGCTGCTCATGCGCACGCTGCGGGTCGGTGAGCTGGCTCGCTTGGCTGGCAAGACGGTGCGGGCGTTGCACCTCTACGAGGAGCGCGGCTTGCTCGATCCGGTCGAGCGTTCCAAGGGCGGCTTTCGCCTCTACGCCGAAGACGCGCTGGTGCGCGTGCGCTGGATCGCGAAGCTGCAGGACATGGGCTTTTCGCTCAGCGACATCCAGATGATGCTGCGCCAGTGGGAGAAGAGCGGCTCAGCTCCGGGCGCGATGCTGCGTGTCGGCGACTTGCTCAAAGACAAGCTGCGCGAGACCCGCGAGCAGATTGAACGGCTCTCGGCGTTGGAAGCCGAGCTGCGCTCCAGCCTGGAGTATTTGGAGACTTGTCCAAGCTGCAGCCCCAAGCAGGAGCTGACGGCTTGCACCGCTTGCGAATTGCACGACGTAGGCGAGACCGCGCCCGATCTGGTCGCGGGGTTCCACGCGCATTGACGACTGGACGACTGGACGGAAGCAGACAAGCTCATGAAGCTCCCCATCTACATGGACAACGCGGCTACAACGCCCTGTGATCCCCGCGTGGTCGAGACCATGCTGCCCTACTTCACCGAGAAGTTTGGCAACGCCGCCAGCCGCTCGCACTCGTTCGGGTGGGTAGCCGAAGAAGCGGTCGACTATGCGCGCGAGCAGGTCGCCAAGCTGCTCGGAGCTGCCAGCGAAAAAGAGATCGTGTTCACCTCTGGTGCGACCGAGAGCGACAACCTCGCGATCAAGGGGGTTGCCAACTTCTATGCCGAGAAGGGCAACCACATCATCACCTGCAAGACCGAGCACAAGGCCGTGCTCGACACCTGCAAGCGGCTGGAGCGCCAGGGCTTCGTGGTCACCTACCTGCAGCCCGACGCGCACGGCGTGGTGACGCCCGATGACGTTCGCAAAGCCATCACCGACAAGACCATTCTCGTAAGCCTAATGCTGGCGAACAACGAGATTGGCACAGTTCATCCCATCGCCGAGATCGGCAAGGTGACGCGCGAGAAGGGCGTGCTCTTGCACTGCGATGCGGTGCAGGGCGTGGGCAAGGTCGAGTTCGACGTGGAGAAGATGAACGTCGATCTGGCGAGCATCTCCGCGCACAAGATGTACGGGCCCAAGGGCGTCGGTGCGCTCTACGTGCGGCGCAGCAAGCCGCGCGTGCGCATTGTGGCCGAGATGGATGGCGGCGGTCACGAGCGCGGCAATCGATCGGGCACGCTGAACGTGACGGGCATCGTGGGCTTCGGCAAAGCTGCAGAGTTGGCCCTAAAGGAATGGCGTGCGGACGCCGCGCGGATCCTCGCGATGCGCAACCGTCTGTTTCGTTCACTGACCAGCCAGCTCGAGATGGTGCACCTCAACGGCGCCGAAGACCCGGCGCGCATCCCCGGCAACTTGAACGTATCGTTCTCGTTCGTCGAAGGCGAAGCCATGATGATGGCCATCAAAGACGTGGCTGTGTCCTCCGGCAGCGCTTGCACCAGCGCCAGCCTCGAACCGAGCTACGTGTTGCGTGCGCTCGGTGTCGAAGAGGAGCTGGCGCACAGCTCGATCCGCTTCGGTCTCGGCAAGTTCAACACCGAGGACGAGGTCGACTACGTAGCTGCTCTGGTGGTTCGCCAGGTGGAGCGGCTGCGCGAGATGTCTCCACTTTACGAGATGCACAAGGAAGGCATCGACATCAAGTCGGTGACCTGGGCAGCGCACTAATGACATACCACCAAAGCAGCCTCCGGCTCTTTGGTGAGCTCGTTACATACCCGCCGAGCAGCCAACGGCTCTCGGCGTAGTTACATACCCGCCGAGCAGCCAACGGCTCTCGGCGTAGTTACATACCCGCCGAACAGCCTGCGGCTCTCGGCGTAGGAGCAGAAGATCATGGCCTATTCGAAAGAAGTCATCGAGCACTACGAGCAGCCGCGCAACGTCGGCACGCTCGACAAAGAAGACCCAACCGTGGGCACGGGCTTGGTCGGTGCGCCGGCCTGCGGCGACGTGATGCGTCTGCAGATCAAAGTGAACCCCGAGACCAACGTGGTCGAGGATGCAAAGTTCAAGACCTTCGGTTGCGGTAGCGCGATTGCGTCGTCTTCGCTTGTGACCGAGTGGGTCAAGGGCAAGACCATCGACGAAGCGTTGACGCTCAAGAACTCGCAGATCGTCGAAGAACTGAACCTGCCGCCGGTCAAGATTCACTGCTCGGTGTTGGCGGAAGACGCCATCAAGAGCGCCATCGCGGATTTTCGCAAGAAGCAAGCTGAGCGCAACGGCGAGCGTAAGGCCGAGAATGCCGCCCCTGCCGCGCAACCGAGTCAGGGCGGAAAGTAAAGTCACCCCGGCGCGTCCGGGTTAGCAGCGAGTCGTCACATGTCACTCACCCAGCACATGTCACTCACCCAGAGCCTCGGCAGGAAGTCGGAGAATCCAAGCGATCACCTGCCCGTGGCACCGGCCAACGCGGTCGACGAGAACGCGGGTGTCCGGCTGACCAAGAAGGCCATCGAGATGGCGAAGCAGGCGCTGGTGAAGCGCGCTACGCCGGAAGCGGCGCTGCGACTCGGCGTGCGTGGCGGTGGCTGCTCGGGCGTCTCTTACGCCATCGAGTTCTCGGACAAGGTGCGCGAACGCGACAACCTCTACGACTTCGACGGTCTCAAGGTCGTGGTCGATCCCAAGAGCCTCGTCTATCTGCGCGGCGCGGTGCTCGACTACGAGGTGAAGTTGATGCAGCACGGCTTTCGCTTCCTGAATCCGAACGAGAAGAGCGGCTGCGGCTGCGGCGAATCGTTCACCGTCTGAGGAGTTGCCTGAGGTCGATACAACATGGATCCCTTTGCCACGCTGGGTTTGCCTCGCCGCTACGACGTCGATCCAGGTGAGCTGGATCGGCGCTATCGCGAGCTGCAGAAGGCTCTGCACCCGGATCGGTATACCGGTGCAGGGGCATCCGAGCGTCGCATGAGCTTGTCCAAAGCCGTGGAGGTCAACGAGGCCTACCGTGTGCTGCGCGACGACGTGAAGCGAGCCGAAGCCTTGCTGGCGCTTCTCGGTCCGGCGCCCGGCGGGGAACGCGAAACGGTCAGCTCCGAGTTTCTGATGGAGGCGATGGAGCTGCGCGAGGCGCTCGCGGACGCCAAGCATGCGCGCGATCTCTCGCAGGTGCAGCGGCTTGCCGCGCGTGCAGAGGCTCTGTGGGCCGAGACGCGCCGGCAGCTCGCCGCGGTGTTTTCGTCGCTTGCGCAGAGCGCTGCGCCCGCAGAGGTTGCCTGCGCCAGAGCGCTCGTCAATCAGCTCAAGTACCATCAGCGCTTGCTCGATGAAGTCAGCCTGATCAGGGAAGAGGCCGAGGCCTCGTAGTCGCCATGTCACTTCTGCACATCCACGACCCGCTCGCAGCGCCGCGGCCGATCGGCATCGATCTCGGCACCACCAACAGTCTCGTCGCCTATGTGCCGCTGCTCGGAGAGGCGACGACGCTGCTCGATTGCGACAACGATCCGTTGCTGCCTTCGGTGGTCTGCTACCGCGCCGATGGCGCCACGGTGGTCGGCAAGGAGGCCAAGCGGCTCGCGCAGGATTTCCCGCAAGACACCATCGTCAGCGTCAAACGCTTCATGGGACGTGGCGCCGACGATCCAGAGACCAAGCGCCTCGGACCCTATCGCTTCGCGACCAGTGATGGCCCCGTCGTGAAGTTCGCGGTCGCCGGTGACCGCGTGGTGAATCCCATCGAGGTCAGCGCCGAGATCCTGCGTGCGCTCAAGCAAAAAGCCGAGGACGAGCTTGGCGAGCTCGGTGGCGCCGTGATCACGGTGCCCGCGTACTTCGATGATGCGCAGCGCCAAGCCACCAAGGATGCCGGGAGGCTGGCGGGGCTCGAAGTGTTGCGGCTGCTCAACGAACCGACCGCCGCGGCGCTGGCTTACGGTCTCGGCACCAAACAGAACGGCACCTTTGCCGTCTACGACTTGGGCGGTGGCACCTTCGACGTCACGATCTTGGTGCTCGACGAAGGCGTCTTCCAGGTTCGCTCGACCGGCGGTGACTCACAGCTCGGCGGCGACGACATGGATCGCGCGCTGGCCGAGCGCTTTGTGCGCGCCATGGGTTTTTCGCAAGGTGCCGAGTTGCCCGCTGGCCACGTGCGAATCGCGCTCGATGCGGCGCGAGCGGTCAAGCATGCCTTGACCGAGCAGGATGTGGTGGACGCAGAGATTGAAGTGCCGGGAAGCCAGCCGCTCTTGCAGCGCGTGACGCGTGATGAGCTGGATGTGCTGATCAAGCCGCTGGTGGAGCGCACTGGCGTCGCCTGCCGCCGTGCGCTGCGCGATGCCGGGCTCAGTGCCAAAGATCTCGACGGCGTGATCTTGGTGGGTGGCTCGACGCGCGTGCCGCTGGTCCGGCGCTACGTGGCCGAGCTCTTTGGGCGCGAGCCGCTGACCAGCATCGATCCGGATCAGGTGGTCGCGATTGGCGCGGCGATCCAGGCAGATCTGCTCGCAGGCCAGGGGAAGAACGACGCAGTGCTCCTGCTCGACGTCTTGCCGCTTTCGCTAGGCATCGAGGCCATGGGCGGGGTGGTGGAGAAGATTCTGCCGCGCAACACCGCGATTCCCGCGTCGGCCGCGCAGGTCTTCACCACCTACGCAGACAACCAGACTGGTTTCGTGTTGCACGTGGTGCAGGGCGAGCGCGAGATGGCAGAGGCGTGCCGCTCGCTGGCGCGCTTCACGCTCAAAGGTATTCCTCCGATGCCAGCGGGGATGGCGCGTCTATCGGTGCGCTTCGACGTGGACGCCGATGGAATCTTGAAGGTCTCCGCGCAGGAAGAGACCACGGGCATCAAGCAAGAGGTCGAGGTCAAGCCGAGCTATGGCCTCGGTGATGCCGAAATCGAGCGCATGCTGCTCGACGCCTACGACCACGCCGACAACGACGTGAGCCTGCGCGCGCTGCGGCAGGAGCAGGTGGAGGCCGAGCGGATCATCCTGGCGACAGTGAGCGCGGTGGCGAGCGATGCGGCGCTGCTGGCAGCTGGCGAGCGCGAGGCGATCGATGCGGCGCTGCAAGCGCTCAAGCAGGCGGCGCAGGGCAAAGACCATCGGCGCATCCACGACCTAATCGACCAGCTCGATCGCATCTGCAAGCCCTTTGCTGGCCGGCGCATGGATCGCAGCATCGCGCGTGCGCTCTCCGGCCGGAGCCTCCACGACGTCGAACGTGAAACGTCCCACGCCCGTGGCATCGAGCCGCATCTGCGTCCGGGAGCGGAAAGCTGATATGCCGAAGGTGAAATTCATTCGAGAGAAGCTCGAGGCGGAGGTCCCCGTGGGGATGACCATCCTCGAGGCCGCGCGTGTGTGCGGAGCGCCCGAGGGCGACCGCTGCGGCGGCGTGTGCGCGTGCTCGACCTGCCACGTCTATGTGCTGAAAGGCCTGGACGCCACTTCGGAGGTCGAGGACGAGGAGTTCGACATCCTCGACAAGGCCGCGGCCGTGCGCATGAACTCGCGCCTAGGATGCCAAGCGCAGATCACTGGCGATATAGAGGTCGAGATCAGTGACGAGAGCTTCGAAGCCTTCTGCGACGAGCACCCCGACAAGAAGGACCGAGCCGAGAGTCTACGTCACCCCCCCGAGTTGGCAGCGCCGGTGCACGCCGAAAGCAAGCGCTAGGGCGGCGCCTTCCTAGCCAAACCTTGCACGCAGCGGCTGCGTGCGATACACGGACTTCGCCTGCGCGATTAGCTCAGCTGGATAGAGCGACGGCCTCCGGAGCCGTAGGTCACAGGTTCGAATCCTGTATCGCGCGCCCTGTGATTAGTGGGCGCGGCCACCCCGACCTCGCGGTGGCCGACCGAGGTTGACTCTCCGGCGCACCGGAGTCGGCTCTGCGGCAGAGCCTGGATCGCTAGCGGGAACCAGATGGCGAGCGAAGCAAACGCCGAGTCAGCCAAGGGCCGGGGAGCGAAGCTCGCGAAGGGCTGCGGCTGCACGGTCGGTCTGGCCGCGCTCGCACTCGGGATCCTTGTGATCGGTGGCTTCGACCGCGGCGCTTGGGCCTCGGCGATCATCGGCATTGCGATCGCGGTGTTGGTGTTCAGGGTGTCCGGCACCAACGGCTCTTGGGAAGGCTGAGCGACCGCCGCGAAGAAACTCGGGCGCCTCGACGCCGATCAGTGGTCAGTAGTCGAGCTGCAGAGTCACGGGGAAGTGATCGGAGACCGTGGTGGTGTAGCTCGGGTAGCTGGCAGTGAGCTGCTCACGCACCACGCGCACGGAATCCTGCTCGACAGACGCTGCTAGTTCATCGCTGACGATGATGTGATCGATGGTGGCGCCCCATGCGTAGGAGGTGGCGGCGTGGTCC
>JADGRG010000538.1 GCA_017881145.1 Sandaracinaceae bacterium
CGGTCGCCGTCGTGCCGCCACGGCGTCAGCGGCCCGCGGCTGACCGACGAGGGCGAGATGTGGCGCAAAACGGTATTGAAGCGTGCGGCGAAGTATGTCCCCAAGAGCACCGATCTCCGTGACGCCATTGCCATGGACAATGAGGAGAACATCGGTCGGGCTACGTCGCGCCACAACATTAGCAGCGAGGTGGCGCGCCGCGACGCGCAAGGCACGCTGGGAAGACTATTGACGACTGGGAGCGGCCCGTCCCCTTCGCGATCGACCGCCGTGCAAGTCTCGGCGATTGCGGCCGACACTACTCAAATGAACGAGACTGCCTTTGATTCCAGCATGGGCGCGCAACCCGTGCCGCCTCCCTCCGGCTAACAGCAGGAGGTTCGATTTGATGTGTTCATGGAGCGTGTCATCACGTGGCGTATGCAAACAAGCGAATCAAGAGACTGGCGTGGAAGCACCTCTTCGAGCCGCCTCGTCCGGACGAAGCATCCCGCCTCGTCGCTCCACTGAGGTTTGGCCCGAACCGCCCATGCCCGATCTGCGGCGACAGCCTGGGGAATGATTGCATTGCTCAGTTTCTTCCTCGACAGCTCGGCAAATCAGACGGTCGAAGGCTGGCGCTGTTGGTCCGCGAAGAACTGCGGGATCTGTTCGAGCTCGACACCATGCCGCGGCTCCAAGCTCGATTGGGTTCATCGCAAGTCGAACTCTATTACTCGTTAAGCGATCGGAGAGAGATCTTTCTGGCTTGGAAGGCCGGTGTGTTCCAGTCCGCGGTGGAGCAAGTAGTAGTTCCGCTTCTTCCTCCATGTAAGATATTCGCGACGCGCTTTCCAACGGACGCGGAACTTCGCGCCTCTGTCAACCGTCTCTCGAAGCACCTCTCCGTGCCATTGACCGTGCATTCACGTGTGCCGGTGTCACCGCTCGTACCAAAGATCGGCCTCGATGGGTGGAGGAAACTCCGCCTGCAGAAGTTGAAGCTGGGAGAGTGGGTTCGCGCGAATATAAGCAATCAGACCGCCTTCCCGGCGATCCGTCTCGCGGACGTAACACGAGCGCTGAACTCTCGCGACGCAGCGGTGCGTACGACCGCGTTTCTGCTGCTACCAAACGCAACACCGTAGTCGGGCGAGACTCCCTTGGAGAAACGAATGGCCGCCAAACGCCGACGAGTGCAATACAGGGCGCCCACGAGAGTGGTGCCGTTACCTGCGGAGAAGATGAGCGAGGTGATCGCACTGGCCAAAACCCAGGCCATCCCGCCGTTTCTCGCGGGCTTCGATGAGGTGATGACGCCAGACGAGGTTGCCAGGGCGCTCAAGCGCAAGAAGCGAAGCATTCTCGACGATCATCATCTGAATCGCGCTCGTCTCAAGAATATGCCACGGGCAACCGTGCGGTTTGACAGAACCCAAGTCGCAGCTATCACCATGGGCTTCGCCGTTCCCGCATCTAGCGCGCTCGCGAATCGTTGGACCAGTTGGGTCTTCGTGCACGGCGCCGGTCCCACCAGCCTCACGGTGTCCGGAACCGTGCTCGCGCGCTTTCTGCGAATCCGATCCCTCTCTGCCCTGACCGCCGGACGGACGCGCACGCCGCTGGCCGCATGCATTCGCCGCCCACGCCATCGGTACTCTCGCGCGGAGGTTGGCGCAGTAATGAGAGCACTCTTGGTCGGCGCTAACGACTAGAGGGGACGCACACATGCCAGTTGAGTCGCACGGCAACGCATCGCGCGTGAGGGTCCGGTGGCGCGGCGTCATCTCCCTCTCGCAAACGTGCGCAAAGAAGGAAGAAGCGCTCGATATCGATCAGGCGCTACTGAAGCTGCACCGTTCCAAGCATGGGGACGCGCTCCTGGCGTGGCTAGACGATCACAAAGAGGCCCTGCCGAATGCAGTAGTGCTGACCGATGACAATGCTCCGAAGAAGATTGAGCATCTGACCATCGCCGATCTCGCTGGTGTTAGCTCCCCGGACCCTCACACGCTCGTTGCAGGCCGTGCGTACGACGACTGGATGGAGTACATGGCCACGGGTGAAAACCGCCGCGGCTCAGACTACGCCCCGAGCACCATCGACGGATATCGCTTCGTGTGGAAGAAGTTCTTTCGGTACCTCCCGTTGGGTCGTTCCACGAGAGTGTCTGACATCACCGCCGAGAAGTTGGTCGCGTACCGAAAGTGGCTGCTAACGAACCCCAAGCTACCTCCCGAGCCAGCCGCCGAGGGTGAGCCCGAAAGACCACCGTCCAAGAAGCGCCGCATAACAAAGGCTGGCGCTAACCGCCACATTATGGCGATTCGGGCGTGGCACACCTGGCTGCGCGATATCGTACGCGGTCCCGGCCTGAAGATGGAGCCGCTTGAGGTGCGATTTGGAGGGGAGCAACGCAATGAGAAACGAGCGATCCTGCCCAAGGACTGGCAGAAGCTCTGCGCTGCCCTGCGCGCGCAGTCGGAATCGGGCGCGGCATGCTGGATCGATGTTGTAGTCTTCCTTCATGAAACCGGGTTGCGTGCGCAAGAGGCGCAGCAACTCACTTATGCCGAGATTCGTTCTGACAAGGCGCTCGCGGTCGTGAGCCACGAAGCACGGCGTCTAAAAACTTCGCAGTCTGCTCGACACGTTCCGCTCTCGTCGAAAGCGCACGACATTCTGGCGCGCTATCGGCGTCGTGGCGGTCGCCCGAGCGAGCCTGTCTTTCCGAAGGATCTGCGGAACAAGTGGGGACTCCAGTCCGCATGGGTTCGTGCCCGGCGCACGGTCGGCGTGTCAGCGCGCCTCCACGACCTACGCCACACCCGCGCCGTGCTGTGGCTGATTGCCGAGGGCGACATCCACAAGGTCTCGAAGTGGCTTGGCCACAAGCACATCGCAACGACCGAGGGCTACACGACTGCACGGGAGAACTACGAACTAGCCCTAGGTCTCCGGCAGTCGACTCGGAGCAAAAGACGCGCTCGACCGCGGCGTGCCAAGCGCGCGCGCTCGTGACAGACAGGGCCGGCCTTGCCCCAAACGTGCCCCAAAGTACGCCAAAACGACATCAAATCCCAGTGCCCCCGAGCCGATTCGAACGGCCGACCTAGCGTTTAGGAAACGCTTGCTCTATCCACCTGAGCTACGAGGGCGTGTGTACCGAAGGTTAGCCGCGGCCGGCGGCGGACGAAAGTGTCTCAGTACGCGACCAACGACTCCGTGCGAATGCTCCCCAGGCCCGCGCGGCCGTTGAGCGCCGTCAGTTCCAGCAGGAACGTGCACGCCGTCACGCGCCCGCCTGCGCGCTCCACCAGCCTGCACGCCGCC
>JADGRG010000539.1 GCA_017881145.1 Sandaracinaceae bacterium
GCTCCGTCAGCCCAGCGGGCGATCCAGCAGCGCGCGGACGCGGATGCGGTTCTCTTCCGTCGCGGCCCGGTCCCTTACGGCTTCCAGCTGGTGGTTCGAGAGCGCGCCTTCCTCGCCTTCGAGAAAGCACCCACTGGCTCGGCCACTTCGGCGCTTCGTCCACAAGTGCAGATGGCCGGTGGAGACTGAGACTGCGTCCGGCACGAGTTCAGCGCGATATCGTGGCGGCGTGCCGGTGATGAGCCCGATCAACAGGCGCAGTTGTGACGCGCGCAACGACGTGTTGCTCCTGACGATGTCGCTTGCATCGAACTCATCCGGGAACATCACAACAGCCGATGTCGCCCGTGCGACCAAGCTCGCGTCCAGCACGTCGGGCGTGACGCGTGACGCCGCACCCACACCGCTCAGGTAGCGATGGAGCGCTTCCATTGTTTCGGGGTTGCGCGCGATCACGATCTCTTGAAGCGCAACACACCGGGTTGAGGGGTCGGTTGGCCATGGCCGCACCAGGCACAAGCAAATCGTGGTCCAAGTGGAGTCGAAGCCACGAACGCCCTTCGAATTCCGCGCCGACGCATCCAACTCTGCACTGTAGCCGCCAATTTGTCGGACCCAATCTGGTAGTCCGTACCGGATAGCGCCGTAGCGGCGCCGTGCCGCAGCACGAAGCGCGACGAGGATTTGCTTACCTGCGCTGCATCCGTACACTGCGACCTGCAAGTGTCCGGTCCAAGTGGTGAGCGCAAAAGATGTCGTCGCCGGCTGAAGCCGGCGACGGGGTGCCTTCACCGCCCTCGATTCGCCGCGAGGGCGCGGCGTTCAAACTCGGCACGTATCGTGCTAGCACCTCGCGCCAAGAGGTGGCAGTTGACGATTTCCTTGATTGTGAGATTGCTCCTAGTCAGCACTTTCTCGATCACGGTGCTCGGAGCGCTTCTGAGCGCTGCGATGCGCAATGAGCGTCAGCGCATCGAGAGCCTGCGCTTTGCCGCGCGAAGCCTTTGGGACCTCGACCAACTCGGCAGAACACTGGACGCTCGGCTCCAGGCCGCACCCGAGCTCCGACGAGTTACCCTTGATCTATCGGATATCTCTACCATTGACGACTCCGGCATCGCATCCGTGGACTACCTGTGCACTCGCCTCAAGAATGCCGGCGTGGACCTCTTGATCGAGGGGTGTGATCGGGACCTGGCTCGAACATTGTCGCAACGCAACCTGCCCGTGGCAACCGCCGGTCCACCCGCGCAAACAGGATCTTCCCGTGGTCGGACCCTACACTGAGAGTAGTGCGCGGTGACGCACCTAAGGCGAAGCACCGAGGTCACGAATCGCCTGAAATGCGGCGATGGCTTGGTCGATCTGCGTGGTTGTATGTGGCTCTCCTCAATCGTGAGTGGGTGCGCGGCGGGCGAGCGAGCGTCGGGCAGCGCTTGAGAAGGCAAGAAATCTGAGCGGTTGTTGGGCCTGGTGGTGCAGACCGTTGCAGATGACCGCAACGACATCGACTTTCGCTTGGTGCGTGTCTACTACGATGCCTTCACCGGTTATGAGCAGCGCATGGGCGTGGGCGTTGCCTACGCGGGCTACCGTCACCGCTGCTCTCACGGAGCCGACTCGTCGGTCGACGGGCGCATTCTGATTCGCTCCGGCCCCGAGCTCGGCTACCGCCTGCAGCGGAGCTTCGGAGGACTCGAACTCGGCGCATCCATCTTCGGGCATCTGTCGCTGATCGCTCAGTACGAAGACGTGCATCATTTGCCTCGTGCGCTATTCGCCGCTGCGGGCGAGCTGCGGTGGCCGCTCGATTGGGCTGCGGTGGTGCTCTCAGCGGGCTTCGGTGCGGCGGTGATCGGCAACTCGGACAACTGGACGGCGAGCGTCGCCGATCGCTGGCAGAAGCTTGCCTTGCTGCCGCTGCCGTCCGCCGCGCTTGGAGTCGTGCTGCATGGCGAGCGCGCCGACTTCGACATCCTGGCCCACTACCAGCGCGTCATCGACACCGGCCTCGGTCTGACCGCCGATCCGCAGCACTTGGTATCGTTGCAGCTCGGCTTCGACTACTGAGTCCTGCAACACACCGTACTTGCCGACCGACGGGCGTGTCAGCCCGAGCCCGGGACTGGCTCGCCCGCCAGATCCGGCTCGCCGCAATGGGCGAGCAGGAACACGCGCGCGGCATCACGCAGCTGCAACACAGCTGCGAAATACTTGCTTGCAGTCGTCAGCTCGGGACCAAAGCGTACGTGAACGGGCCCACGGCGCAGAAACCACGAGCCGTCGCGCAAGAGCGATCGAGGGCCCCACAGCGCCACAGGTTGCAGTGCCACGCCGGTCTCGGCTGCGGTGCTGAAGGCCCCCAGGTGGAACACGCGCAGCCCAGGTATGCGGGTCAACGTCCCTTCGGGGAAGAACAAAAGCCGCGCACCCTCGCGCAGCAGCTCGCAGGCGCGCCGCGCGTCGACGAGGCTTTGGGCGGTGTCCGCGCGCGCCACGAAGTGCACGTGCAATCGCTTCAGGGGTGCGCGAGTAAACCAGTGGTGTTGGAGCTCGCCTTTGGCCACGACACACACGGGTCCCTCGAGCACGGCCGCGAGCACGAGCACGTCCAAGTAGCTGGTATGGTTGACGACCATGACCCCCGCACTCGACGACTCGTGCTCGCCCTCGACCCGCAGCGCGATGCCGGAGAGCGCGAAGAATAGGCGCGCTGCGCTACGCAGCGCCGCCCACCGCTGCGACAACCGCGGCAGTGACATCACCAGCAGGCACGTGGGTGCGAACAGCACACCAAACAGCAGCCACGCGTAGCACGCGTAGAGGGTGCCGCTCAGCGTGCGCAACGCGCGCTGAGCGCGATGCAACACGGCCGACCCTGCCAGGCGCAGCAGCTGCCACCGCACGGCACGGGCGCCGCGCCCGAGTTGGCCCTGCTCGTAGGCGCTGCGGCACGCACTGCGACGAATCTTTCCGCTGCTCGTCTTCAGCACGCTGCGGGCCGGCGCCAGGACCACCTCGTCCGGTGGCTCGCCGAGCAGGTCGGTCGTCACGGCAGTGATACGCTCGCGCAAGTGCTCACGCGCAGGCTGCTCACGCTCGCGCGTCTCCGCCAAGACGATCAGCCGCTCAGTTTGCAGCGCTGGGTCGGAGCTTCCGAACACGGCCACGCAGCCGCGGCGCACGCCCGCGAGCTCACTCACGGCGTCTTCGATCTCTTGCGGATGGATATGGCGACCAGCGCGAATGATGATGTCCTTGGAACGTCCCGTGGCGGGTAGCCCGGATAACCACCACCCAGTCTGCCAGCCGCCCCGCGCCGCGTCACCCGCCTGAGCAGCTACCCCTCGCGGCGGGCGACTTCGAAGGAGTCTGGGTCCCGTTCGCCGAGAGCGCGCTCATCTGCGCGCTCTCGAACGAGACGTGCAAAGGATCGGCCGACGGACGGCACTGCGTGTTCAGCGTGTTCCTGCACGAGGAAGCCGCAGCGCGCCGGCTCGCACGCGCCGACCCCGAGGTCAGCAGCGCGGTAGGCCACGAGCTCGAGCGTCTGTTCCCACGCTACCTCGGAC
>JADGRG010000540.1 GCA_017881145.1 Sandaracinaceae bacterium
ACCCGTCCCGCCGTCTCTCCGGCGCCTTGCCTGTCGATCGCCTGCACGGCTACCTTGATGTCGCGCGCTGTGACCTCCCGAATCGGGCGAGCGCCCAACGCCGGGAACACATGATTCGCGAGCGAGGCCGTGATGGCTTAGCGTGCCCTGCGTCCATGCCGAAGCACGGTGCGCCAGCCAGTCCCGCGATACCGCCTCGAGCGTACTCACCGCGGCTTGCTGCCTCGCCTGCTTGGCTTGCTGGCGAGCGGCGCTGGGGTCAGTTCCGGTGGCTAACAACTGCCGCGCCTCGGCATGACGAGCCCGTGCGAGCGCCAGTGGGACCTCCGGATAAGTGCCGAATGAGAGCGACTTTTCCTTGCCGTCAAACCGGTACTTGAACCGCCACCACTTGCCGCCGTTCGGCCTGAGCTCGATGTAGAGACCATCCGTTTTGGCCTCTCAGGCAGCTTCAGGCTGCGCAGCTTCGAGTCGGTCAGGCCCATGGGGTAACTCTGAAGGAGCGTGGGGGTAACAGGCGGAACTCCCAAAAGCTTCAGCTGTCCCGAAAAGTCCTTGAACCTTGTGAGACCTAAGTTTTGCGCTGACGCCCGGCAAAAATGCCGATTTGAAGACTTTCTGGGATCTTCTGGGATCTTCTGGGATTGTCTTGAAAACCTACCAAGATCCCGCCGACAGCAGCCCAAGGATGGTAGGAAGCTGCGCCGATGCTAGCGCTAGCATACCTCTCTAAGCGGGATTGCCCCTTCGTCTCTGCCCCGAAGACGTGCCAAATCATCAAATTAGGCGAAAGTACTCGAAGTTGCAAGCAGTTAGCTTCATTTCCTTAGAGGATAGTGCACATTAGGTCGTCCGAAGAGAGCTTTGGCCGGCCCATTCGATCCTGGGATTTCCGGCAAGATCTCAGCCGGTTCGCGAACTGCTCTGATCGTTCCAGGCCGTCTCGAACTCTCGAACAGCCGCGCACGTAGTCGCGACTACCGCGTTTCAGGCTTGCCCCGGCAATGACGGCGGGGAAGTCGCGACTGGCGTCGGCGAGGGCGGGATCAAGCTGGTCGGACTCCGAGCCCTGTGAAGCTGCACGATGTTTGGGAAAGTTGGTTTTATCGTAGCTTGGCTACGACTGGTAGCTGCAGTCAAAGCTTGATTCCATTTGGTAAAAACATAATAATCGCAGTGTGGCTACGACTAAGCGGAGAAATCTAAACACACTGTACACGATGACAGCGGCCGGCTCGCCATTGACGTCGCAAGACCTGGCCGCCCTGGGAATCTCGCCCGATCTGGCCGTCCACTATGTCCGGGCAGGCTGGCTCACCCGCTTGGCCAAGGGTGTTTTCAGTCGCGCGAAAGACAGCCTCTCGCTGCATCCCAGTCTCCTGTTGATGCAGCGCCGGATCGACGGACTGCACGTCGGCGGGAAGTCGGCGCTGGATTGGTATGGCGTGCGCCAATACCTGTCTCAACAGCCGCTACTGCACCTGTACGGCTGGTCCGCCGCGAAGTTGCCTGACTGGTTCACTGAGCGCTTTCCGGCCGAATACCACCGCAAGCGCTTGTTCGACGAGCCGTCTGACGCCCTTCTCAACGTCGGCCCTTTCGAGCAGCGCGAAGGCGCGCCTGCAGTGTCCTCGCCGGAACGGGCACTGCTCGAGGTGCTCAGCGAGGTCGGTGTCCGACAGCCCTTGCAGGAAGCGCGAGAACTGACGGAGAGTACCTACACCCTGCGCGCAGACGTGCTACGCGACCTGCTGCAACGCTGCACCAGCGTAAAGACGGTACGGCTGTGCCTGCAGCTCGGCAACGAACTGTCGCTGCCCTGGGCTGCCAAGCTCGACCCGGCTCAACTGCCTACCGGCAGCAAGCGCCCGTGGGTCTCGCGATCGGCGGATGGCTTGTTGGTGCTCAAGCTATGAATCAGATCTACCTCGATACCGCGCGTCTCCTGACGCAGATCGCCCCTCTTGTCTTCGCTGATGCCACGTTCGCCCTTAAGGGCGGCACGGCGATCAATCTGTTCATACGAGATATGCCGCGACTGTCGATCGATCTCGACTTGGTCTTCGCCGACCACCGCGCGCCGCGGGGGCAGGCATTCGAACGCATCGGCGAGGCGCTGCGGCAAGCTTCGGAACGCCTCGCTGCCCGAGGCTTCCAGACACGCACGCAAGCGACTGCCGATGCCGCAGAGACAAAGTTGCTTGTCCGCCGAGGCTCGATCGAGGTCAAGATCGAAGTCAACTTCGTGATGCGCGGAACCGTGCATCCGGTTGCACAGGCTGCGATGGTGCCGCGCGCTCGCGACGCACTATTGGCCGACCTCGAAATTCCGGTCGTTTCCTTCGCCGACGTTTATGGTGGCAAGCTGGTCGCCGCAATGGATCGACAGCACCCGCGCGATTTGTTCGACGTCATGCAGCTGTTCGAACACGAAGGGATCACGCCGGAAGTACGTCGCGCGTTCGTCATCTACCTGGCGAGTCACAATCGCCCGGTCCATGAGGTTCTGTTCCCCGCGCGCCGCGATATCGCTCAGGCGTACGAGCGCACCTTCAGGGGCATGACGAACGAACCCGTGGAGTTGAAGGCACTGCTGGAGGTCCGTGACCGAATGATGAGTGAGCTGCAGACCGCGCTTGACGCCGATGAGCGTCGCTTTCTGCTCACCTTGGTTGCGAACAAGCCAGACTGGTCGCGTCTTGGTGTTCCTCATGCTGAAGAGCTCCCAGGCATTCTTTGGAAGCTTCACAACCTGGGCCAACTCGAGGCCACCAACCCAAAGAAGTTTGCTGCGCAGGCCGAGGCCTTGGAACGCCTGCTATGAAATCGCGCGATGGCGTGGGACGCATTTCGACGAAATTTAGCTGAACTTCATCGCGGTAAACGGACTGCTCGGCTCCATGATCGAGTCGATGTGACGATGCGTGGCGGCCTTTCACGTTTCGACCGATTCGTCGAGGATGCGCAGTTCGGTCTGCAGCCGTCTAACGCGCATTCACCTTCCACTTCTTCGCTAGCGCAACGACATCCTTGTCACTGGCGAAGTTGCCAGCATCGGCTTCCTTGAGCGCCGCCCGGATGTCACCGATCTGCCACGCGTTGGTTTCGACTAAGGCTCGAATCGCTTCTGCGGCCAGAAAGGACTTGCTCCGCTGGGTCGCGTCGGCAAGGACCTTGAGACGCTCCTTAGCATCGTCATCGAGGCGGATGGTCATCGTGGTGGACACGATGCTTGTATCGTCCCCGCCGGGCGAGTCTTGCGTGTGAGGCGACGATCGCGCGACCGTGGATAAGCGCGGCCAGTCGATAGGGGCTACGGGGTCCGGTCGTCCTCGTCCTCGTCCTCATCCTCGTGTCGGTCGCGGCGCGTTCCGTTCACATGAGCCCAGAACGCAGCCTTGCGTCCGTGACGGGCACGGATCTCGGCCTCGAACTCCTCGTGCGAAGGAAGGGGCAACAGGCTGATGCCGCTGCCCGCGATTTCGCCAAGTCGGGCCCAGTAGCGCGCCGCGTGGCCGTAGGCGCGCGCGTAGGCCCGATCGAGGATGCCCTTCAACAGCGCGCGGTAGACCACGGTCTCGCCATGCGGGCACTCTTGGGCGCGCAAGGCCTTGGCCAGCGGAACGAGGCTTCCGTAGAGATTGCCGTCGATGCGCCCGGATTCGGCCAGTAGCCTGGCCTCGCTAGCCTCCGCGTCTCCGAGTTGCAGCAGCAGCGTGGCTGCGGCCGTCAGATCGTCGTGGCGGAGCGCCAGTTGCCGGGCATGGGCGACGGCTTCGGGACGTGCAGCCTCGGGCAGGTGTTCCAGCCAGCGCTGGAAATAGAAGTCCGAGAGCGTGCGCTCGAACATCCGTTGTCGGATCGGCGAACTCTCCTCGAAGCGGCCGAGTTGCTCCAAGGCATCGGCCAGAAGGTCCTGCCGGCTGCCGTCGAGGTGGCCCCAGGCATCCTGCAGCCACGCCAGCGCATCGGCTGGCCGACCGGCGTCGAGGTAGGCTCGCGCGAACTCCTGGCGCTGCACCGGGTTGGGGTTCGGGCTGTGGCGCAGAGAGGCGCGCACCATGATGTCGGGGTCGCGCAACGACTCGGCCAGCAACGACAGCGCACCCGAGATTCGGAAGACGTCGAGCGGCGGACTCTCCCCACGCGGGGACGCGTCAAGTGCCTCCGACAGCTGCGACTCGAGCCGGGCGACGAGCCCGCGCTGCGCTGGCTCGT
>JADGRG010000541.1 GCA_017881145.1 Sandaracinaceae bacterium
GCGCATCCGCAGCGGTCACGCCAAACTCCGCCACGTAACGCGCGCGCTTCGGCTCCGGCAACTCGGGCAACGCCGCGCGCGCCGCCCCGATGCGCGAGGCGGCAACGACCAGCGGCGGCAGGTCGGGGTCGGGGAAGTAGCGATAGTCCATCGCTTCTTCCTTGCTGCGCAGCGGAAATGTCTTGTCTTGAGCCTCGTTCCAGGTGCGAGTCTCCTGCACGACTCGGCCTCCGCCTCCGACCACTGCGATCTGACGTGCCACCTCGTAGTCGATGGCTTTACGCACGAAGCGAAACGAGTTGATATTCTTCAGCTCGGTCCGGGTGCCCAGCTTGCTCTCACCCACCGGCCTGATCGAAACGTTTGCATCACAGCGAAACGAGCCTTCCTCGAGGTTGCCGTCGTTCACGCCCAGCGTCATAAGGATCTCTCGCAGCCGCTTGAGATACTCCTCGGCTTCAGCGGAGCTGCGCAGATCCGGGCCGCTGACGATCTCCATGAGTGGCGTGCCAGCGCGGTTGTAGTCGACCAGCGTGTTCGTGCCTGAGCCAACGCCGTGCAGGTTCTTCGCAGCATCTTCCTCGAGATGGATTCGCGCGATGCTGATGCACCGACTGCTACCATCAGCTTCAATCGTGAGCTCGCCATGCTCGTTCAGCGGCAGCTCGTACTGCGAGATCTGATAGTTCTTCGCGAGGTCTGGATAGAAGTAGTTCTTGCGCGCGAACACGCTGCGTTCCCGCACCGTGCAGCCGAGCGCCAGAGCGGCACGCATCGCCATATCGACCACGCCCGCATTCGGCACCGGCAGCGAACCCGGCAAGCCGAGACACACCGGGCAGACGTGAGTATTGGGAGGCGCGCCGAACTCAGTCGAGCAGCCACAGAAGAGCTTGGTGCGCGTGAGGACCTGCGCGTGCACCTCGAGTCCGATCACGGTTTCGTATCCACTACCCATGCTGATGCGCTTTCGTCGTAGGTTCGAAGCCTGCTGGACGGTGGTTCCAACCGATCGCTGTCTCGAAGGCATGCCCCAAGCGCACGATGCGCTTCTCCTCGAACTCCGGCGCACAAAGCTGGAGCCCGATCGGCAACCCCTCTGGCGAGAGTCCACAGGGCACGTTCGCAGCCGCGATGCCCGCCAGGCTTGGCGGCAGCGTGAAGATGTCCTGCATGTACATGGTGAGCGGGTCGCCGATCTTCTCGCCCAGCTTGAAGGCCGGCGTGGGCGCCGTCGGAGGGACCAGCACATCGCAGCGCGTGAACGCTTGCGTGTAGTCGCGCTTGATCAGCGTGCGCACCTTCTGGGCCTTCAGGTAGAACGCATCGTAGTAGCCAGCCGAGAGCACGTAGGTGCCGAGCATGATGCGACGCTTCACCTCCGGCCCAAAGCCCGCGCCGCGCGTGCGTGCATAGGTATCGCGCAGGTCTTCGCCGGTCACGCGCAGCCCGTAGCGCATGCCGTCGAAGCGCGCGAGGTTCGATGAGGCCTCCGCTGGCGCAATGATGTAATAGACGCTCAACGCGTGCGCGCTGTGTGGCAAGTCGACCTCGACCAACTCACAGCCGAGCGACGACAACTTCTTGAGCGATGCATCGACAGCAGCCTTCACGGAGGCATCGCAGCCTTGCTCGGTCATGCCCTTGACGATGCCGACGCGCAGACCGCGCACATCCCGACCGCACTCGGCTTCGTAGTCATCGACCGGCACTGACACGCTGGTGGCATCGCGTGGGTCGTGACCGGCTAGCACACCGAGCATGCGGGCAGCATCGCGCATGTTGCGCGCCAGCGGCCCGACCTGGTCGAGCGACGATGCAAACGCGATCAGGCCGTAGCGTGAAACGCGCCCGTAGGTCGGCTTGATGGCTGTCACACCGCAATAGCTGCCTGGCTGCCGCACCGAACCACCGGTGTCGCTACCCAAGGTCGCCATCGCAAGGCCAGCGGCCGTGGCTGCCGCAGCACCACCCGAAGAACCGCCAGGCGTGCGGGTCAAGTCCCATGGATTATGCACCGGCCCAAACGCCGAGTTCTCGTTGGATGAGCCCATCGCGAACTCGTCCATGTTCAGCTTGACGACCACCACCGCGCCACCAGCGTGCAGTCGCTCGACGACGTGCGCATCGTAGGGCGGGATGTAGCCAGCCAAGATCTTCGAAGCACAGGTGGTGGGCACGCCACGGGTGCAGAGGTTGTCCTTGACGCCGATGGGCACGCCCGCGAGCGGCCCGAGCTTCTCGCCTGCCGCCCGCGAGCGGTCCACCTGCGCGGCCTGCTGCAGGGCTCCTTCGCGGTCGACACGCAGATACGCGTGAATCTCGCCGTCGCGCGCAGAGATCCGGTCGAGCATGGCTCGCGTGACCTCGACCGCCGAGACTTCGCCGCGAGCGACCGCCGCCGTTAGCTGCGTCAGACCGAGTGTATGGATAGCTTCCACCGTCACTTGTCCCCATCCAGAACTTTGGGGACTGCGAACGCACCGCTCTCGTGCGCTGGCGCCGCCTGCAACAACTCGGCCCGCGGCGTGGAGCTGACTACCACGTCCGCGCGCAGCGTGGCCTGCATCGGGACGGCATGGAATGTCGGCGCTATGTTCGTCACATCGAGCCCATCGAGGGCCGCCATGAAACCCAAGATGGAGTCGAGCTCGCGCAGCATGCTCTCCTCCTCGTGTGCGGTGAGTGAGAGCGCAGCGAGCTTCGCCACGTGTTTCACGTTGTCCAGGGTGAGCTTGGTCTGAGTCATCGGGGCGTGGAAAGTAGCAAACACGCACCTGCCAACGCTACCGAAGCTTGGGGCACGGGCAGGCCCTTGCCGGTCGCCCGGTGCCTGCGACTGGATTGCGCGAGATCAGCAGGTCGGCGTTGCAATCCAAGCTGCCTGGGTGTAGGAGCTCGACACACTTACCGTAGCGCCGCACCGACAACGGGTTGACGTCACTTGGCGTTGGGGCTAGTTTTCTACTGTTGGCGCATTTTTTTGATGGTGATGGATAGTGATCGACTGGCTGTGCGGAAGCCTCGGTCTGCCACTGATCGAGGAAGCTGAGAGGGGTGGCCTGCGGCTGAACGCTGCAGCGGCCGAGATCCTTGGCCCGTCCAAGAGCCAGAGCCTGACGGCGGCGCTGCGGGCCATGGCGGCGGATCGCGAGCCAGGAGTCCTCGAACGGCATGTCCGCCGCGCACGTCTCGGAGAGCGCTCGGAAATGGCGCTCGGAAATGGCCTGAGAGCACTATTCTCCCCGGCAGGCACCAAGCGCGCCTGTGTCGTGCTGGCGCCTGCGCTGGCCATCGAACACGCGGCCTTGCAGCGGCGCGCACTGGCGACCGACCGCTCGGCCCGCGTCTCGCACGAGCTTGCCAATGCTCTGGGCGCCATCGCCGGTTGGGCGCGGCTGGCTCGCGAGGGCGCCAGCGTCGATGAAGCGCTCGAGCTGATCGAGAAGAGCGCCGACACGGCTTGGTCCGCAGCGCGCACAGTCCTGGGCGAAGTCAGCGGGCGGAGCCAAGAGACGCACGACGCGGCGGTCATCGATCTATCGGCCTTCGTCGACGAAGCGGCGCGCCTGCTAATCCCAAAAGCGCTGAAGAAGAACATCACGGTCAAGACCAGCATCACACCGGGCCTCTGCGTCGCGGGAGATCGCGGCAGCGCCTGGTCGATCGTGTGGAACCTGGCGACCAACGCCGTCGAAGCTCTACCGACCGGCGGCACAGTGAACCTGCAACTCTGCGCCACCGGCAATACGGTGCACCTCTGCGTTAGCGACAACGGCCCCGGCATGATAGCCGAGGTGCGCGCGCGCGTATTCGAACCGTATTTCACTACCAAGCGGGCCGGCACCGGTCTCGGGCTGTCCGTGGTGAAAGAAGCAGCTGCCGAGCTCGGTGGTAACGTGCAGCTCGAGAGTCAGCCCGGCCAAGGCACACGTTTCCAGGTCGACCTGCCGCGCGCGCTGCACGCGGAGAAGCCGCGACGGCGCCACCACACCACGGGCAAGCGCGCGAGCGGAGTGTTCCTGGCGGAGCACCTAGACGGGCGATTCCTGGTGGTCGACGACGACGCGGTGCTACGCGAGATGATCGCCACTGCGCTACACATGCGCGGCGCCGAGGTGGTGGCGGCTGCGAGCCTGAACGAGGCGCTCAAGCAGCGTGGTCCATTCAAGCTGGCGTTGGTCGATCTACTCCTGGGCGAGCACCGCGGCGACGCCGCGCTGGCACGGCTGCGCGAAGCAGGCATTGTCAGCGCCGGCCTGATTGTCAGCGGCACCGAAGTGCCGCGCACGCTGGCGCCTGGCGGCCAGCCGGATGCAATCCTGCGCAAGCCCTTCGAGCTCGAGGAGCTCTTCGAGCGCATCGCTGAAGTCCTGTCCTGCGAGCGCGAAGGCAAGACCGCGCTGCGCTAAACAGGAACGCATGGAGCGCGGTCCAGGCGTCTCGGTTTAGTCACATCCGCTCCGAGCAGCATGCTGCTCTCGGAGGTGACATCCCCGCCGAGCAGTGTGCTGCCCTCGGAAGAGTCCTCGCTGAGACCGATCCTGAGTCATTTCATGCTCTTGCGGAAGAAATCGTAGCGCGAACCATCGGGTACGTCTGCGCCCGGCAGATTGCGTTCGCGGTGTCGGATTGCAGCCCACTCACATTGGCGGTCACATTTTGGGTGATCGGCCAAAGAGTGGCGATTCGCATCGCCACCCGTTTTCGGATGAAGAGCTGTCGAAAAATCGGCGCAGAGCGAGCGCGCCCGCAGAAAAAACCGCAGGAATACTCGCGTATTTCGAGGATTTTTTCGAGGACGAAAGCCGCTATGAGCCATTTTTCGACAGCTCTTGA
>JADGRG010000542.1 GCA_017881145.1 Sandaracinaceae bacterium
TCAAGAGCTGTCGAAAAATGGCTCATAGCGGCTTTCGTCCTCGAAAAAATCCTCGAAATACGCGAGTATTCCTGCGGTTTTTTCTGCGGGCGCGCTCGCTCTGCGCCGATTTTTCGACAGCTCTTCAGCTTCTGCATCCTCGGGATCCGCGATGATCAACCTGCGCGAGCAGCGAGCGCTGCCTGCGTCTTGGGCACTCTTGCCGATCCTGGTAGTGGCCGCCGTGCTGCGTGTCGCGGCGCAATACGCCGAGAGCACGTTGCCGCTCTTCACCCACTATCGACTCGACGAGCTGATCTACGACCAAGCCGGCAAGGCCGTGGCTGGCGGCGACCTGACCTTGGGTCGCGACGTCTGGCACATGAGCCCGCTCTACTCGTATTTCGTGGGCCTGATCTATGCGACCTTCGGCACGGGTCCGTGGCCTGTGCGTTTGGTGCAGGCGTGCTTCGGCGTCGGCACGGTCGCGCTGGTCTACGCTAGCGCCAACCTGCTCGCAGGTCGCCGCGCTGCGATCCTGGCCGCGGGCGTGGCTGCGCTCTATGGCCCGCTGGTCTTCTACGAGAGCCTGGTGCTGGCGGATTCGCTGAGCGCCTTTCTGCATGCGTTGCTCGCGTTCTGTCTGCTGCGTGCCGTCACGGGCAAGGATGAAGCGTTCCGCTCGTGGGCGGGTCTCGGCGTGGTCTGGGGCGCGGCCACGCTGCTGCGTCCCACGGCCCTGCTCTGCATCGTGCCGATCGCTATTGCGTGGTGGTTCGTGACGCGTGGCCTCGGGGCGCTCGGTCGAGGCAAGCCCGCCTGCGTGCTGCTGCTGACGGCGGCGGTGACCATCGCGCCCGCGACCGTGCGCAACTATCTGGTCGCGGGCGAGCTGATCTTGGTCACCGACAGTGGTGGCCTCAACTTCTACTTGGGCAATGGCCCCGGCGCGATCGGGACGTTTCGCGTCCCGCGCGAGCTGCCCGGCGCGACCAACGCGGTCTCGCAGTTCTCGGCCTTCCGCGCTGCCGCCGAGCGTGACCTGGGCAAAAAGCTCGGCTCGCGCGAGGTCGATCGCTACTGGTTTGGCAAGACCTGGGATGAGATCGCAGCGCGTCCAGGGCGCTTTCTGCTCTTGCTGGTCGAGAAGACGTGGCTCTTCTGGAACGCTGGTGATCTGCCCAACACGCAGGATTACGCCTTCCACCGCCAGATCAACCCGGTCTTGGGCTGGCCCCTCTTTCAGTTCTGGCTCATCTCGCCGTTAGCGCTGATCGGAACGTTCGCGCTCTTCTTGCGGAGGCGGCCTGCGGAGATCGTGCTCGGCTCGCTCTTGGTGGTGCTCTTCTTCTCGCAGATTGCGTTCTTCATCTTGGGGCACTATCGGATCGTGATGCTGCCACTCTTGATCGTGGCTGCGACCATCGGCCTCGGTTTCGTGGGGCAAGCCGTGCAGGAACGCCGCTACCGAGCGCTCGGGCTCGTCGTTGCACTGCTCTGTATCGCGCTGCCGATGACCTTCACCCGCAAGCATCAGCGCTCCATGGACGACGAGTACTTCAAGCTCGGTTACGCCTACCAGGTGCAGGGCGACCGAACGGGTGCCGAGGTCGCCTATCTGAAAGCGCTCGCCATCAACGCCGACAACATTTCCGCGCACAAGAACCTGGGCCTGCTCTACGAGCGCGCGCTTGCGTTCCGAGAGTCGTGCCCGCACTGGGAAGAAGTCGCCCGGCTTGCCGCGCAGCCACAGCTCGCCTCCTACGCGCATGATGCGCAGATGGCGCTGGCACGTTGCGCCGCCGCAGCGCAGGTCATGCGCGCTGCAGGCCGGTGAGAGTGGCAGCGCGGGCTAGGGGTCCGCCCCGTCGTCCAGCCAGCAACTCCGCTCGGGTGACACCTCTCCGCCACTCGTGCTACGCAGCTCCGTGCTGCATGCGCAGACCGCGACCATGACCCCCGTGCTCACAGGTTGGCTTCTGGCGCTCTTGCTGGGTGTGCGTCACGCCTCCGAGCCAGACCATCTGGTGGCCGTCTCCACGCTCTTGGCCGAGCACTCGAGCTCGCGGCGCAGTGCGCTGCTCGGCGCGTTTTGGGGCGTTGGCCACACGCTTTCACTGCTCTTGGTGGGCGGAGCGCTTCTGGTCCTGCGTTTGCGCATGCCCGGGCGTATTGCGGATGTCTTCGAGCTGGTCGTCGCGCTGATGCTGCTCACGCTCGGTGTGCGCTCGATCCGCCGCGCGCTCTCGGCGGGCCGCTTCGGCGTGAGCCACGTGCATTCGCATGCCGGTCACTCGCATCTGCACAGCGGCCCCGCGCATCACTTGCATGTCGGTTCCTGGACGATGGCGCGCCGACCGCTCCTGGTCGGCTTGGTGCACGGTGTGGCCGGTAGCGGTGCACTGACTGCTCTCACGCTCGCCAGCATGCCGTCGCTCGGCTCGGGCTTTGTCTACATGCTGCTCTTCGGCTCGGGCTCGGTCTTCGGAATGGCCTTGCTCACAGGCCTGGCGGGCTGGCCACTGCGTCGCATCGCCGAACGCTCGCACGTGCAAGCGGCGCTCTCTGGTGTGGCCGGCGTCACCTCGCTCGTGCTCGGGATGCTCTGGGGCTGGCCCTTGCTCATCCGCCTCGCGGGCTTGGCCGGCGCCTGAGCGCGCGCACGCGTAGCGCAACTCGTCAGACGACCGGCTGCGCTGCGTTTCGCCCAGCACTCTGCTTCGCGATGAACTTCTCGACAGCCTCGGCGATCAGCTCGACTTCTTCGAGCAGCGCAGTGTGTGTGCCCCGTGGCAAGCGCAGCAGCTCGCTCTGCGGTGCAGCCAGATGCATCGGCACTCCCACCAGCGCAGATGGCGCGAAAGGATCTTTGTCGCCAGCCACGATCAAGAGCGGCACGCGCAGCGCCCCAAGCACGTCGAAAGCCGAGTGCTCTTGCGCGGAGCAGAGCATGCGCTGCAGCGTCACCGGGTCGACCGTGCCGATGTGCCCGGTCACACGCGCGATGTCGGCTGCGCTCGCATGCTTGCCGACCAAACCCAAGAAGCGCCCAAGCGCGTGGCTGCCGGGAGCTGCAACGCCGCGTCCCAGCAAGTGATAGAGCGCGCTGAACACCGGCGCTGGCGTGAGACGCGCCAGGCCGTGGATGGCTCCGCCGCCGAGCGGCAGCCTGGTGGTGTCGAGCACGCGGCCGGCCGGGCCGAGGAGCGTGACCAGCCCATCGCAGCGCTCGGGCACTTGGCGGTAGGTCTCGAGCACGATCTGGCAGCCGGTCGACCAGCCGATCTGAAACGCGTGCTCGACACCGGCCGCGCGCATCACGCTGGCGAGCAGGCGTGGTTGTGCCTCCATGCGCGCGCTTTCGGCACTCATGGCGGGTCCGGAACGACCGTGCCCCGGCAGGTCCCAGGTGACGACGGTGTGTTGGCGTAACCAGATCGGCCGCAAGTGGTCCCAGAAGGTCGTGGTGGTGGTCAGCCCGTTGGTCAGCACCAGCGCGGATCCCGAACCCTCCACGCTGTAAGCGATGCGGGTTCCGTCCGCTGCCGTCAGGAAGCTGTTGTTGATGCTCATCGTGGCGGCAAGCGTAGCCCCGAGTCGGGCCCATGCCAAAATCACCGTGCCGCAGCAGCGCTGGACGCGATGCCCGCGCTCGGATCGGCAGCGTGTACAATGCCCCCTCGCCGGCAGAAGGCGCACCCGTGCCGTGGCTCTGCTGGGCTTTTTCGCTGGTTTTCGAGGTGGTTGCATACGCCATGACCGAGCTCTTCCTGATTGCTAACGCTGTGTTGCTGGTTAGCTTGCTGGTGCTGCAGCTGAGGGCTGCACGCGCCAAGGCTGCGCTGGATCTCTCGCCGCTCTTGCAGGGGCTTGCTGCGCTAGAGCGTGCCAGCGAGCGCATCGAGCGCACGGTGCGCGACGAGATCGGCGTCAACCGGCAGGAAGCCCTGGCCGCGGCCCGTTCGCAGCGCGAAGAGGCCGGCACGGCGCTCAAGGGCTTCAACGACTCGGTGCTCAGGGTGATGAGCA
>JADGRG010000543.1 GCA_017881145.1 Sandaracinaceae bacterium
CGCTTATGTCGCCAGCCAGATTGGCCTCGCACCCATCGTCGGTGCGTTCGCTGCCGGGTTGGTTCTGGAATCAGTCCACTACCGAGACTTCACCGAGCGCGGTGAGCACGGTCTCGAAGAGCTGGTGCGACCGATCTCCTCGTTCCTCGTGCCCATCTTCTTCGTGCTGATGGGCATGCACACCGACCTGCGCTCGTTTGGACAACCGGGCGTGCTCGTCCTGGCTGCGTCGCTGACGGCTGCAGCCATCCTCGGCAAGCAAGCCTGCTTCTTCGGCGTGCTGGGTAAGGGCGTAGACCGACTCTGCGTCGGCATCGGCATGATCCCGCGCGGCGAGGTCGGCCTGATCTTCGCAAACATCGGCCTGACATTGACCGTAGGCGGCGTCGCGGTGATCGATCACGCGACGTATTCCGCCGTGGTGGTGATGGTCATCGTCACGACCGTGGTCACTCCGCCTGCGCTCAAGTGGAGCTTCGCTCGCCTGCCACCGAGCGAGTGACCCGCGGCAGCTCAGAAAAGCGCGTTCCAGCGAGCGATGGCTTGTGCGCCGAGCTTGCGGCCGAGCTGGTAGGTCTGCTCCAGCGCTTTGAGATCTTGCGTGGGGCGTCCCACGGGCAAAGGCGTCTCGGGGGCGACTTCGACGACCGCACATCCGCCCGGCGACTGCGCTATGAAGTGCACGGCGGTCGCTACGTTGACGAGCACGAAGCTGGTGGCGAGCGTGCTATCTGCTGCCAACCCGCCGACCCACGAGAAGTCCTTGCTGAAGCCCTTGAAGCTCGCAACCTGCTTGCGCCAGCTCTTCTTGCGGAGAACTGCTAACGGCGATGCCTGGGCCACTGCAGCCATCAAGGCGCCCATGCTCCCGCGATTCTAAGTCGCTCTTGCGCGCGGGCGGCTAGAACTGTGCACGCAAACCGAGGTTAGGAAAGAAGATCGCGGGAGCCAACGTCACGCTGCACGGCGTCGCCTTCAATGGGTTCTCCCCGATGTTCACGCCGTCTCGACATCGGATGCCGGTGGGCTCGCGCGCCAAGGTCACGTTGAACCACTCGAGCGCAAGCCGCAGCTTGCCCCAGCCAGTGGTCCAGCTATAGCTGACCTGTGTGTCGGCGCGAAAGAATCCCGGCAAGCGTTGCTCGTAACGTATGGGTCGATCCCGCAGGAAGGTCGCGCTGGCCATCTTTCCGCTGCGGTACTGCAGACGAGCGCCCGCCGACCAACCACCACCGAGGCGGTACTGCAGGACGAGGTTGGCGACGTGACGCACGTCGAAGCTGGGCGTGAAGGCCATGCCGTCTTGCGACTCGGCTCTCGCCCAGCCGAGTGTGTAGCTCAGCCAGCCCGACAATGCCTCGCTCGGCTTTCGTCGCAAGAGCGCTTCGACGCCGTAGGCCCAGGCCGACGCGCGCGGGTAACCGCCGCCGCACTGTGCCGTCATCTTCGCGACGTCTGCAGGCAGCGTGCCGCACTGGGTCTGTTGATCGATCGCTAGGTCGGGGAAGATCATATTGTTGAAGCGCTGCAAATAGGCTTCCGATTCGAGACGCAGCTCGGCGGGTAGATCGATGGCGACGCCCGCTTCGCTCTGCACCGCGCTTTGCAGCCCGTACTCGGTGCCGACGTCGGAGATGCCCGGCAGCGGCAAAAGGAACACCGCTGGCTGGTGCGCCAGACCACCCGCTACGTGCCAGGCGATCTGCTCGTGCGAGCGAAAGGTTAGCGTTGCGCGCGGATCGGCGGCGGGCTCGGCACGGTGACCCGTCGTCCAGACGTCGCTGCGCAAGCCCACGTCCAGCGCCAGGCGCGGCAGCAACGGCGCATGCAGCTCTGCGTACGCTCCCATGATGCCGCGGGCGGCCACGTCCGCGTAGATTGGTGTCGTGATCCCGAAGCTCGCCTGATCTTGGTTCTGTGGCGCGTGCAGACCGCCAGTGATGCCCATGAAGTCCGCACCCGTACGCACGCGTAACCCAGCGTTGCCGAGCCATTGCGCGTAGAGGCGTGGCCCGATGCGCGCCGAGTGGGCTTGCAGGCCTTGTTCGATCTCCGAGCGCTCGTAACCCAGCTGCAGCGCCGAGCCCAGCTCCCAGCGCCCGATCCGCCGAATCAAGCGTGCTTCGGCGCGATGAAACTCCAGCGTGACCGTGCTGTTGCGACCGTCCTGCGTGGTCGAACCGGCGCGATCGAACGAGCCAAACCAAGTGAGCTGGAAGCGATCGGTCGTGTTGAGCGGAAGATCCAGGCGTGTTTGATAGTCCCAGTATGCAAGCCGAGCGTTCGGGCTGAAGACACTGAGGATGAGACCGGGGTACCCATAGCGTCCGGCCGCGCTGAGTGTGCCCTTGCCGACCGGCGTCGTGACCATGCCGTTGACGTCGATCAGCCGCAGCTCCGCTTCTCCGGTTGCAGCGGTTGGCGGCGGTCGATCACTGTAACCACCCGCGAGCACTCCGCCGGTGTAGCGGCCGTAGCGGGCGGGCGCGACGCTCGCGTAGAAGTCGACCGCGCCGATCATCGCCGGATGCACGACTGAAGGCCCGAGCGCCAGATGAAAGAGCAGCGGAACCTGGATGCCGTCGTAGTAGTACGTGGTGCCCGCCGGGGGCGCGCCGCGGACGTAAACGTAGGGCAACCCGCTCAGTGCAGGCACGACACCCGGCAGCGCATCGATGACGCGGAAGGGATCCCCGAGCGCGCCCGGCAGATCGCGCGTCTCGCTCGGCTCGAGGTGACGTTGCGTGGGCTGGATCAGCGCGACGCGTCCAGTCGCCCCGTAGGTGGGGACATCGCCATGGCCTTCGGACGGTGCTGCGAGCGCGGGTTTCGCTGGAGTCGGCGCAGGAGGTTGCGCCCGACTTTCTGGCAGACTCGACGCCGCCGCCGGTGTCGCGACCACCGCGGGAACTTCGGGCCGCGTGACCGGCAACGCGATGCGCACGCGTGCAGGGACTGCATCGCCAGCCACGGTGGCCGGGCGGAACTCGGAGCCTGCCAGCGCGGTTGTGATCGCGGCGCGCAAGGTGGTGTCGCTGGGCTCCACGTCGCTGAGCCGCGCGTGACCGTCGCGATCGATTATCACGAAGACTTGGAGCGTGTCCTCGACCTTCGTGCTCTTTGCCGTGTCGGTTCCAGCCTGCAGCGGTAGCTTCATTTCACCTGTCAGCACCACCGCTTGCAAGCGCACCATAGCAGGCGGCTGCCGATCGGCTGTCTGGGCCTGCGCCGCGCTGTACCAAGCCAACCACAGGCACAGCCACGTGCCGCCTAAGAACGCCTGCGTGCTTGCGTCCACGCGTCTGCGCAGTAACGCTGTGGGAGATGGCATCCGCTGCGTACGCTCGCACACGTCGTGCCGGAAAGCTCTGGCTAAGGAGGCCGGTCGGAATACTTGTGCCAGCTGCGGCCGCGCCTGCGGGCGCACTCGCGGCTTACGTCCTCGAAAAAATCCTCGAAATAGCTCTGCTATTCCTGCGGTTTTTTCTCCGGGCGCGCTCGCGATTGCACTCCGCAGTCGCAGCCGGTCATGGCACGAGTATTTCGACCGGCCTCCTAACCGCCGCATGCTTGGCAGTCTTGCCGAACGTCGCGACAGCCTGCGGCGGTGGCGACCATGTCATCCACGTCGAAACGCTGAAGCTGGCTTCGGGTCAGTATTACGGGTTGGCTTGGGGCGGCACGCAGGTCGAACGATTCCACGTCTTGGCACACAGCGGCACAGCAGACGGTGACGTCGTCATCATCTCACCGCAGCACGCCAAGCCCTGCAGTCTCGGCACGCTCTCCGGTTACGTGCCGTTGCGGCCGCTCAATGGCGGAAGCTATGTGCTGGGCTCGCCCAGTCCTGCACGCATTGCCGTCTTCGACATGCTCAACGCGGACGGGCGCGGCAGGCTTGGTTTCGTGGGCGTGGACTGCCAGCGCACGCCGCTCGAGGTGCCAGACGTCTTACCGTGGAGCGTTCAGCACCTGGAGAGCGCCGATATCATGCACTTGAGCCTCGCGTTCACCACGCGCGACCAAACGCTCATGTTCGTCGACCCTTGGTCGCAGACGCAAACGACCGTCGCCAGGGACGTCACCGCCGTGCGCCCCTACGACCGTGGCGTGTGGCTGATCGAAGCGGGACAAGCTGTCCGGCGCGATCTCGAGGGCAAGCTGCTCGCGCGTTACGGCTCCGCAGTGCAAGAGCTCCTGCCGCTCGCAGCGCCGGACGACCTCGCGTACGTCGATGAGCGCGGCTTGTTTCTTCGGCAGCGAGGTACCGAGACGAAGATCGCGACCGACGCCTGCAGTGTGCGTTCGCTCGGCGGGTTTCTCTCCCACGCCATCGCTTACTCTGCCCCGTGCGCCTCTGGCAACTTGGTCGTGCGCACCGACGACGGACATACGTTCACGTACGACCAAGTGCCAGACCAGCTGATCGCACAGGGCGGCCGCCTTTTGTTTACGGAGAGCACGGACGGGACCTCCAAGCTCTGGCTGGCGCGCGCAAGCGCTCCGAGCGAGCTTGAGCTGCTCGGCGAGCGACCCAGCTTTCGTCTCGACAATATGTGGAATGCCCCCGCGGGTAAGCTGCTCTTGCAGGCGTACCAGCCCGATGGAACGACCGAGTTGTGGACCGTGAGCATCACCAAGGGCGCACCGAGCATCACGACCATCGACAGCGGCATCGTCGCGCTGAGCACCTACAACAACGATATGGCGGTTCTGAAACAGGACGGTACGTTCAGTCTGCGCAAACGCGACGACATGCAAGTGCTGGTGCGAGCCGCGGGCGTCCCCAGGTCCGGCTTTCGTTTCGTGTTCGGAGAAACTTCCACCGCGCTCGCGTACCTCAGTGGCGTCGATCCAGACACCGGACTCGGAATGCTCCAACTGCACTTCATGTCGGGCGAAAACTTCGTGATCGCGAGCGACGTGCGCGAGCTGCACGAGGTGTGGTGGCCAGAGCCCGGCATCCTGTATGCGGCCGGGGGCGTGCAACCCGGCGCGTTCTTCGCGCGCGTCGACGTGCCCTGCGCGGTGACCAGCGACTCGCCCTGGGCATGCGGATTCTGAGTATGCGGGTGGACAAGAAAACGGCTAACGGCGATGACTGCGAGCCTGGTCTATACTCGGCACCACCGCGCAGCGAAGTGAAGAGCTGTCCAGAAATCGGCGCAGAGCGAGCGCGCCCGCAGAAGAAACCGCAGGAATACTCGTGTATTTCGAGGATTTTTTCGAGGACGTAAGCCGCTATGAGCCATTTCTGGACAGCTCTTGAG
>JADGRG010000048.1 GCA_017881145.1 Sandaracinaceae bacterium
CCGTAAGCTTCCCGGCGACGAGGGGCAGGTACGACACAAGTTACCCGCCTGGCTGAAGCTGCGCGCGCAGACCATCCACGAGCGCAACGCTGACCGCTTGCTGCGCGCCATCCTGAGCTTGCAGGGCGTGTACGTGAAGCTCGGTCAGGTCCTCTCCATCATGGGCGGGCTGCTGCCCACGGCGTTTCGCAAGCGCCTCGAAAGCCTGCAAGACGCGGTGCCGCCGCGGCCCTTCCCGCAGATGCGGGCGCACTTCGTCGCGAGCCTGCACAGAGAGCCGGACCAGTGCTTTCGGAGCATCGATCCGGTGCCGCTGGCGGCGGCATCGCTCGGGCAAGTGCACCTCGCGTACCTGCAGGACGGCCGCAAGGTGGCGGTGAAGATCCTCTACCCTGGGATTCGCGAGCTGGTTCGCATCGATCTGCAGCTGCTCGGCTTCGTGCTGCGCCTCTATCAGCGCTATCTGCCGGTGGGCAACCTCGACGTGGTGCACACCTCGCTCGTCGACCTCCTGCGGCGCGAGACCGACTACGAACACGAAGCGGCGTGCATTCGGCGCTTTGCAGCGAACTTCAAGCAGCAGCCTCTGGTGGTGTGTCCGGAGGTGATCGTCGAGCTCAGCTCGCGTGAGGTGCTGACCATGACTTTCATGGAGGGCATCAAGATCTCGCACGTCGCGACGCTCGCGCATCAGGGCATTCCGGCGGAAGCGGTGGCGCTGCGCCTGCTCGCTTGTTTCTTCGAGCAGCTCTTCGTGCACCGTTTCTTCCAAACCGATCCGCATCCCGGAAACTTCCTGGTGCAGGCTGGTCCGACGCCCGACGCACCCCAGCTGGTCCTGCTCGACTTCGGCGGCGTGAGCGAAGCGCGCGAGGAGCTCGTCGAAGGGCTGGTCGACGTACTGGTTGCCTACTTCGCGAAAGACGGGCCTGCGCTCTTTCGCGGATTCTCGCGGATGGGCTTCGTCGCCAAGGCCGGCAATCAGCGGCTGCTCGAAGACACCGTGCTGATGTACTTCGACCGTCTGCTTTCGTTGCGCGACCGCACCCCGGCCGCACTGATGGGTGCCCGCTCCGGGCAACTCCGCAAGCTCATCAGCCCCGACCTCGAGCTGCACCGGTTACGAGACCTGGCCCAGGCCTTCACCTATCCGGAAGGCTGGTTCTACATCGAACGCGCGCTGGTCATGACCTTCTGGCTCTGCGGCGAGATCTACCCGCAGATCGACATGGTGCAGGCGGCTTTCCCCTACGTCATGCCGAAGCTCGCAGCCAGGCAAGCACCCTCATCCACGTGACGGGACACGGGTATGGGACCCCCCCAGAGCCGCAGGCTGCGAGGTGCGCGCTACTTGCCGGCGCCGCGCACGCGCCGCTCGACCCAGTCGATCACGGTGGAGACGTAGCTCTTGCCGTCCAGCCGTGACATGGCTTGCAGACCGGTCGGGCTGGTGACGTTGACCTCGGTGAGGTGGCCGCCGATCACGTCGATGCCCACGAACCACAGACCGTCTTGGCGCAGACGCGGTGCCAGCGTCGCGATGATACGGCGATCGGCGTCGTCGACGCCGACTTTCACTGCGGTGCCGCCCACGCGCATGTTGGAGCGCACTTCTTCGTTCTGCGGTACGCGCAGCAGCGCTCCGACCGGCTCGCCTTCCAGCAAGAGGATGCGTTTGTCGCCGATCTTCACCTCGGGCAAGAACACTTGCACCATCGCCAGACGCCGGCCGTTGTCGGTGGTGGCCTCGATGATGGCGTTGATGTTCGGGTCGCCTTCCTTGAGCACCATCACACCTTCGCCGCCCATGCCGCCGAGCGGCTTGAGCACGGCCTGGCCACCGATGCGCTTGAGGAACGCGCGGATCCGGTCCTTGTGGCTGGTGACCACGGTCTCCGGCATCAGCTCCGGGAAGTAGCAGGCGTAGAGCTTTTCGTTGGCTTGGCGCAGGCCGTGCGGATCGTTCATCACGAAGGTGTCGTGCTTCACGCGATCCAGCATCAGCGTGCACCACAGATAGTTGCTGTCGAAGGGCGGATCGGTGCGCACGAAAATCGCATCCACGTCGTGCAAGCAGACGTCTTCGGCAGGCCCGAGCGTGATTGGAGCACGCGGATCGCGCTGCATGGTGGCCGGCGAGACGCGCGCGTAGAGGCGGCTGCGATCGAGGTAGAGATCGGTGTTGACGCAGTGGTCGACCTGATGGCCGCGCTTCTGCGCCTCTTCCATGAACGCAAATGAGGTGTCGAAGTCGACCTTGACGGTCGAGATGGGATCCATGATCACGACGAAGCGCATGTCAGCCCCCCAGCTCTTCAACGAGCTTCAACGCGTTTCAACCCAGCCCGTTTTCGCGGATGTAGCGGTTGGTGAACTCGGCAGCGCGCGCGTAGGCATCGCGGGTGTGCTGCTCGATGTAGCCTTCGATCAAGGTGCCGAGGCCGAAGACCTTGACCGTGTTGTCCATCGCGACGATACGCTCGCAGCGCTTGGGTCCGCGAGGCTCGACCCAGATTTCGCTCTTGGTCTTGACGCGGTCGCCGCCGGTCTTGGTCACGACATCGACGAAGTATCTGCGCTGGACCGGATCGAAGCGGCCATGCTCGGTGTAGCCGACGCTGTCGCCGAAGATCTTCTTGGCGGCAGCGGGCAACTCTATATTGGGCACGCACTCGACGCGCCGAATCAGCATGCCGTCCGGCTGCTTGCGTTCTTCCACCACCTGGTAGCTCTTGAAGCGCAGGTGCTCGATGAAGAGCGCGCGGTTGAACTCGGCGTCGAAGAAGATCTGGTTCCAGAACGTGTCGACGTCGGTTTCGATGACGTGCTTGATCGTGTAGCGCACCGCGCTCCTCCGCAGGTTTCGGGCAACGCGCAAGCACGTATCACGGATTAGCGTGCCCGACCAAGCAAGCGCCTCGAAAACCCCTTCGGGTCGCGCAGCTTTTCAGCGGACCGCTGTGTGAGCGACTCTTCGAGTCTCAAGGCTCGACGGCGACCAGCACGACCGTGCAGTTGTCTTCGCCGCCGGCTTCGTTCGATTCCTCGACCAGCAGCTTGGCGCAGGCATCGAGGTCGCGCTCTTGGCTCAGGATCTCGCAGATCCGCTCGTCGGTGAGCTGGCCGCTCAGGCCGTCGGAGCAGAGCAGAAAGCGGTCGCCCTCGCGCATGCTTTCGGTCCCGAGGTCCACGACCACGGAGTCCTGCATGCCGAGAGCGCGAGTGATCACGTTCTTGGGCAGGATTTCCATGGCCTCTTTGGGCATGTCGGGCATCATCATGAGGTAGTCGTTGATGAGCGAGTGATCCCGCGTGAGCAGGTCGATCTTGCCGCCGCGCACCCGATAGGCGCGGCTGTC
>JADGRG010000544.1 GCA_017881145.1 Sandaracinaceae bacterium
CACCTCGTGCCCCAGCTCGCGCAGCGCACGCGAGCGCAGGTAGCTGCGTGCATGAGGGTTGAGATCGCCGAGGAAGAGAATCGTGGCCATGAGAGGGCTCGGCTTCAGTGCGGCAAGAGCAGACTGCCCACGGCGTACGCAAAGCGGCGAGACCAGTGGCAGCCTCGCGCCGTGAGCAGCGGCACACGCTGCCAGGCGTCGACGTCGGCTGTCGAGAGCAGCCAGTCTTGCAGCGGCGTCGAGAAGCCCGTCTTGGCCCGGTTTTGCAGGGAGCTGGGGATGGCAGGCTGCGGAGCGCGGCCCAAGAGGGACTTGCCTGGCACGCCGTGGGCGCCGAGGAGCAACGGCCCCAGCGCCTTGAGCAGCCACGGATCGACCAGTGGCACGCGCACCTCGAGCGAGTGCGCCATGCTCGCCCAGTCGGTGTCGCGCAAGAGCTGGTTGCGCATGTAGTGGCAGCTCTCGAGCGACGCCACGCGACCGAACGCCGTGCCGGGATCCGGTTGTAGGCTGCCGTTGAGCGCGACGAGCGGAGATAGCATTCGTAGGCCCTCTTCCACGAAGTCAGGCGGCAGCAACTTGCTCAGCTCCCACGGCATGAAAAGCCCGCGCTTGAGCAAGTAGGCGCCGGCATAGGTGCCGCCGTATTCGGCCATGCCTGCGACCTTGGGACTGAGCCGGTGCGAGCCCCGCAACAACGGCGCGCTGATGCGACGCAGGGCACGACCAACGCTCGGCACGAGCGAGGGCCACTGCATCCTGCTCACCCACGCTGGCACCCAGTCGAAGGTGCGGTAGCCGCCCAGTAATTCATCGCCGCCCAGGCCGCTGATGGCGACCTTGAGGCCGTGCTCGGCGGTCGCCTTGCTCACGAACCAAGTGTTGACGCCGTCGATTGTGGGCTGATCCATCGCGTTCAGAATCGCCGGCCAATCGTGAGCGAAATCGGACTGCGTCACCATTCGTACGTGATGTTCGATGCCGTAGGCTCGCGCGACCTCGGCTGCCAGCGGGGCCTCGTCGTCGTTGCCGCCCGCGAACTCGGCGAACGAGAGAGTGATCGCCTGACTGGCCTTCGCCCCGAGCTGCGACATCAACCCGACGAGCGCGCCCGAGTCCACGCCCGCAGACAGGAACGCGCCCACAGGCACGTCGGCCACCATGTGATGTCTGACCGAATCGAGCAACGCCACACGTGCTTGCTCGAATACGGCCTCGCGGTCGCGCACGGGGCCAGATTCACGAGCTGCCTGGCGCCAGGCGGCTGCGATCGAGAAGTACTGCGTGGGACGTGTAGGTCCCTGCGCATCGATCCAAAGGTAGCTGCCCGCGGGCAGAACCGCGATGCCGTCGTAGGTGGTGTGCGGCTCGGGGACGGAGCCGAAGAGATAGAAGCCGACGATGCCCGCCGGCTTCGGCGTGCGCGAGACCCGACCACCCGCGAGCAGTGCTTTGACCTGCGAAGCCAGGCGCACGTACTGCCCATCGTCCGCGTAGTACAGCGGCTTGATGCCGTAGGGATCGCGTGCAAGCAGCATCGCCTTGCGCGTTTCATCCCAGAGCGCGAACGCGAACATGCCACGCAAGTCGCGCAGCATGGCTTCACCTCGGTCGGCATACAGGTGCAGCAGCACCTCGGTATCCGAGGTCGTGCGAAACACGTAGCCTTTGTCGACGAGCTCGCTGCGCAGCGCCTGATGATTGTAGATCTCGCCGTTGAACGAGATGACGAGCTTGCCGTCCGGCGTCGCCATGGGCTGCGCCGCCCGATCGGAGAGATCGATGATCGACAGGCGTCGATGCGCCAAGCCGACGCGCTGATCGGACGAGAACCACTCGCCCATTCCGTCGGGCCCGCGGCGCTCCATGTGATCGCGGATCGCACGCAGCTCGGTGCGTTCCACCGGGGCGTTGGCCGCGATCCCGTAGGAAACGATGCCGGCTACTCCGCACATGAGTCGCAACCTAATCCAGCACCGCGATGGCTGTCACCCAGCGGCACGCCGCCGGGTCGATGAATGTCACGTGCAACACGCATTCGGACTGCCCTATGCTAGCAGACGCCAACAGCGGCGCAGCCGAGCATGATCGTGCGCACGTACGCGTGCTCGCGCAACCCCGGGGCGATTCGCCCCACACAGGCGCGTGTTACGCAACGCGTGACTGATACCACCGCCACAACCCCTGCACACCCTCGTGCACGCTCGTCCGCGGCGCATACCCCAAGAGCCGCTTCGCCTTCCCAATGTCCGCGTACGTGTAGCTCACGTCCGCCGCCGGCATCGGCTCATCCCGCAGCACGGCCTTGCCGCCCGCCAGCTCTTCGAGCATGCGCACAAAATCACTCCGCACCACGGGCTCACCGCGGCCGAGGTTCACGATTTCGTAACCCACCGGCTTGTCCACCGCGGCCAGGATGCCCGCGGCGATGTCCTTCACGAAGGTCCAGTCGCGCCGCATCTCGCCGCCGTTGTAGAACGGCACGGCTTTGCCGAGCGTGATGCTGTCGAGCAGCTTGTACGCCATCATGTCCGGCCGGTTGCGCGGGCCGTACACGGTGAAGAAGCGCAGCGCGGTGAAGGGCAGGGCGTGCAGGTTGTGGTAGGCGTAGCCCAAGAGCTCCACGGCGCGCTTGCTCGCAGGATAGGGCGCCAGCGGCTTGTCGCAGGCGTCGGTCTCCAGAAACGGCACCTTGGTGGTCTCGCCGTACACCGACGAGGTGGAAGCGAACACGAAGCTGCG
>JADGRG010000545.1 GCA_017881145.1 Sandaracinaceae bacterium
CTCTTGCTGCTCTCGGCCTGGCTTTCCCCGCAGGGCCTCGAGCTCGAGCTCTTTTCGCGCGGGCCGTGTCCGAACGATCTGGCGCTGCGCATCGGCAGTGCCGAGAAACCGCAGCGTGTCGATCTGCTCTTCGACGGGCTGCTCTCACCTGCACAGCTGGGCGACGAATACCTGATGTCATGGCACACGCTTTCCGAAAGCGAACGCCGCGACCTGCGAGAGCACGGCCTGCGCATCGGTGCCCTGCGCGCGAGCGGCGCGCGGCCAGAACCCGGCGATCCGGTCAGCGTACCGGTGGCGCTGATCCGCTGAAGACGCGCCCCGACCCGTAGGCGGCTACGCGCTCGTCAATCGCAGCTGACGTTTGCAGCCGTCAGCTGCGCATACATCTCGGGACGCCGATCGCTGAGCAAACCCATCCACTTGCGGTCGTTTCGTGCTTGCGCGAGGTCGAGCGTGGCGCAGAGCACGCCTTCGTCGCTGCGGCCCAGCTCCGCGCAGAGCTCGCCCCAGGGATCTGCGATGAAGGAGGTGCCATAGAAGAGCTGGCCAGCTTCGTCACCGACGCGGTTGGCGGCGGCCACGTGGATGGTGTTGCTGACGGCATGGCCAACCATGGCTCGTCGCCAGGGCTTGGCTGTGTCACGCGCATGGACCGGTTCCGAACCGATCGCCGTGGGGTAAAGCAGAACGTCGGCGCCGAGCAGCGTCATGGCGCGCGCGCACTCCGGAAACCACTGGTCCCAGCAGATGCCGACACCGAGAACGCCGTAGCGCGTCTCGAACACGCGAAAGCCGGTGTCGCCGGGCTGAAAGTAGAACTTCTCTTCGTAGCCGGTGCCGTCGGGGATGTGGGTCTTACGGTAGAGCCCCAAGCTCTTGCCATCCGTGTCGAGTACGGTGAGTGAGTTGTAGTAAGTATCGCCAGCACGCTCGAAGAACGACACCGGGATCACCACCGAAAGCTCTGCGGCCAGCGCAGACATCGCGCGCACCGAGGGATCGTCCGCCAGGGTGTGCGCCAGCGCGAAATGCTTCTTGTCGATCTCGCGCGGGAAATACGGCGTCGCGAAGAATTCCGGCAAAAGCACGACCTGGGCACCGCGGGCGTGCACGCTACGCACCAGGTCGGTAGCGCGAGCCAGGTTCTTCTCCGGCGCGGTCTGCATCGAGAACTGCGCCACGCCGAGCACCAGCTTATCCGCGCGGCTCATGGCAGCGGCTCCTGCTGGGTCATGCAGTGGAAGGTGCCGCCGCCTTCCAGCAGGGAGCGGGCACCAGACATCAAAACGCGTCGATCGCGGAAGATGGCTTGCAGCGCCTCGCGTGCAGGCTCGTCCCAACGCGAGCCAAAACCGGGCACGATCACAGTGCGATTGCCGATGTAGAAGTTCAGGTAGCTGGCCGGCACGACGTTCCCGTCGGCGCCGAGCACGCGGCCGGGCGAGGGAATCCGCAGCACCGTCAGACGCTCACCGCGCGCATCCGTTGCCGCCGTCAGCTGCGCTGCAATGGCGTCCAACGTGTCGCGATTCGGGTCATCCTCGCCGCTCGCCTGCAGGCAGACCGCCACGCCGGGCGCCACGAAGCGCGCGATGTTGTCGATGTGACCGTCGGTGTGATCGTTCTCTAGCCCCTGGTCGAGCCAGATCACCTTGTCGATGCCCAGCGCATCTCGCAGCTTGTCCTGCACGCTCTGCTCATCCTCGACGCCACCACGGTTTTCGTTGAGCAGACAGGAGCGCGTGGTCAGACACGTGCCGCGCCCGTCGACCTCCAGCGCTCCGCCCTCGACCGTAAGGTCGCAGGCAAACGCTCTGCCGCCGTGCCGCTCTGCCAACCTCGATGCCAGCTCGGCATCGTGCAGGTAGATATACTTCTGCCCCCAACCGTTGAAGCGAAAGCGCAGAGTCGCGACCTCGCCGCCGCCGCGCAGGAAGATCGGCGCCGTATCGCGTAGCCAGACGTCGCCGTAGGGCATCCGCACGAACACCACGCGATCGCCAAGGGCCGAGAGCGCCGCCCGCGCCTGCTGCTCGTGGTCGTGTTCGCCCACCAGGATGTGCAACTTCTCCTGCTCGGGATGCTCGGAAAACGCGGCCGCGAAGGCCACGAAGCTCGCTTGCGCAGCGTGCAGATGCTCGCCCCAGGCATACTCGTGGGCCGGCCACGCCGTGTAACAGGCGCGATGCTGCTCCCACTCCGCTGGTTGCGCATAGCCCGCTGCACGCGGCGTCGATGTTTGGCGCGCGCTCACCATGCGTAGACCGCGTCGCCGAAACGCCGAGCTTGTGCCGCCACGTGCTCCAGCACGATCTTACGACGCAGGGCCAGTCCCGCGATGCCCCGCGCATCCAGGAGCGGACCCTGTGCGTCGTGTGCCAAGGTCTCGCCTAGCCGCGTCACATCTAACGCTTTGAGCGCATCAATGGTGCGCTTGCGGAACCGCTGCAGCGGCTTGAGCCGTGCATCGAGGAGCGCGCGGCGCGCGCGCCCTGCAGAAAACGCATCCCCGTTGTCGAGGAAGATCAGCGGACCGTCTTTGCCTAGTGTCAGCACGTTGGTGTTATCGCCGCCCCAGCGGTCGTAGTTGAGTGTTAGGTAGTCGAACACGATGACATCGGAAAGCTCGGCAGGCAGCTCGGCGCGTAGGGGAGTGGGAACTTCGTCGTAGTGGGAATGCGCTTGCCGTCCGGCGACGACCTCAGCACGCGCGGTTCTGAGAGCTGCGCCAAATGCAGCCGAGCTTTGGTAGGGCGAAATCGACCAGCGCGCAAACGGTTCCACGCGCACCCAGTTCTCCCAGCCGCCAGGCGTGGTCGCCGGCACCAGCTTCTGCGGCAGCCAGTAGATGAAGGCGCCCCGCACCTTGCCGTTCTTCTGCACGACCACCTCGGAGACGCGCCGGTCACTCTCCGCCGCCGGGCTGAGCTGGCTCCACGGGATGGCCCGGCTCACCACCGGAGGCACGCGCCCCAGACCGAGCGCGCGGTCCAGATAGAACGCCGCAACCTCCGCCTTCCAGTTTGCACTTGATACAGTCTGCTCCGGCTTGTAGTAGCCGCGCGTCCCATCCGCCAAGGTCAGCTTGAAAGCCAGCGAACGCCCACCGCTGCCCATCTTGATACGCGAGATTGGCTGGCTGCGGAGCGCTTCGAGAACGACACTCTCGGATGCCTGAAAGAGCGACACGAATGGCGCGTTATAGATACCCTGCGTGGTTCCTTGGACCGAGATTGGTCCCGAGACCGTCGGTTCCGGCGGGTTAGCCGACGGCTTCACGTCAACCGGCGGCTGGCCGGAGGGCGGAGCCGGGGTAACCAGGGACGTCTCAGGGCTACCGGCCAAGGTAACCAGGGACGTCTGTGGGACGACCTTCAAATCCGCACGTGATGTCTCCGGGCGAGTCTTCTCTGACACACTGATATCGAGTGCCCTTACGATACCTGGCTGCCACCCGAGCTCGATGGCGTGGCCGAGCCAGCCGATGCCGAGGGCCGCGGCGCAAGCCAGTGCCAGGGACGCGAACCGCTTTGCCGGTGCGCTCTGCGCTGGCAAGCAGCGGGCTGCGGCGGCGGGCAATCCCGGCTGCCGCGGCTTCGGCTCCAGCTCGCCCAGCAAAGCAGCGGCGGCTTCCGGTGGTGGCTCGCGCCTCGATTCACTGACGCTGGCGGGTGCGCTCATGACTCTGGGTAACGCCGACCGCCGCGCAGCGCCAGATTTTGGCCTGCGCCAGACCTAGCGGGGTGATAGACCGTCGCTTCTTTGGTGTAGCTCGCATGCAGAACAGCACTGGCTCACAGCCGGTAGAACGCGCGCTTCGGCTCTCGATCTTCGACGGCATCTTTGCCGCGGTGATGGTCGGCGCCAGCGAGAGCTACTTCGGCGTCTGTGCGGTGGCGCTTGGGCACACCAACCTGGCGCTCGCGCTCCTGGTCACGCTGCCGCTGCTCTGCGGCGCACTCACGCAGGCCTTCACGGGGCCGCTCGTCTTACTCCTGGGTTCGCGCAAGCGCTTGGTGGTGGCGAGCGTGTTCGTGCAAGCGCTCAGCCACATCGGTCTGATCGCCGTCGCCTGGCTCAACGTGCATGCGCTCTGGCCGCTGCTCGCGCTGCTGGTGCTCTACGCTAGCGCGGGCATGGTGTCGGTGCCGGCCTGGGGCGCGTGGATGGGCGCGCTCACCGAGAGCATCGACCGCGCGCGCTACTTCGCGATCCGCTCGGCCTGTGTCTCGGTCGCGCTCCTGGGCGCGTTTCTGTGGGGCGGCTATCACTTGCAGGCCGGCGAGAACACGCACCGCGTTGCGCGCGCTTACGCGGCGGTGTTTGCGGTAGGCCTCTTGGCGCGTTCGCTCTCCAGCTTTCTGCTCTATTTACAGCACGATCCATCCGTGCCCCCGCGCGATTCGCTCTTGCGCGTGCTGGCCCGCACCCGCACCTCTTTGCGCGGCGAAGGCTTCCGACTCGCGCTAGGTCTGGCCTTGGTGATGATGGGTGCGCACGTCGCGATACCGTTCTACGCGCCTTACATGCTCAAGACCTTGAAGCTCGGCTATGTCGGCTTCGCGTTGCTCTGCGCCGTGCAGCTCGCTGGCAAGTCGGTGGTCTTCCCCTTCACGCACCGCATCAGCGCGCATCTGGGCCTGGAGCGTTTGCTTCTGCTCTCGGTCGGAATGGTGGCGCTGGTCGCCTGGATGTGGGGGGCATTCACCAGCACTTGGGGTCTGGTGGTTGCGCAGATCATCAGCGGCTTTGCCTGGGCCGGCTACGAGTTTGCCAGCTTCCAGCTCTTGCTCCGCTCCGCGCGCAGCACTCACCGGGTGGAGTTCCTGGCCGTCGCAGCCAGCCTCGGCGGCCTCTTGCAGCTGCTGGGCGCGCTCTTCGGCAGCCTCTTGCTCAGCCACGCGGGCTTCGCGTATCGAGACGTGTTCATGGCTTCGGCGGTCGGACGCTGCCTGCCACTTCTGCTCCTTGTGCCGCTGCTCCACGACAAGCGCACGCCCGGAACGACGCAGCTCGCCTCAATCGCGCCGGAACGCCAGCGTTAGAGTGGCTTCGGCGCAGGTTGCGCCCTGCCAATCCAGGCCCCACAACTGGGCCCCATGCATGTGGCCCCGGACGTCTTCTCCTACCGCCCCTACTGGGCGCGACGCTTCGGCGTGGCCGAGGTCCTGCCTCGCACCCGCGCGGAGATGGACGCGCTGGGCTGGGACTCCTGCGACGTGATCCTCGTCACCGGGGATGCGTATGTCGATCATCCTGCATTCGGCATGGCGCTGGTCGGCCGCTTGCTGGAAGCGCAGGGGTTTCGCGTCGGCATGCTCGCGCAACCCGCGTGGCAGAACCCCGAAGCCTTCCTCGAGCTCGGGCCGCCCAATTTGTTCTTCGGCGTCACAGCCGGGAACATGGACTCGCTGGTCAATCACTACACCAGCGACAAGAAGCCGCGCAGCGACGACGCTTACACCCCAGACGCCGCGCCCGGCCAGCGACCGAACCGCGCCTGCATCGTGTACACGCAGAAGTGCCGGGAGGCGTATCCGGAAGTGCCGGTGGTGATCGGCGGCATCGAGGCCAGCCTGCGGCGCATCGCGCACTACGACTATTGGTCGGACAAAGTTCGGCGATCGCTGCTCCTCGACTCGGGAGCCGACCTCCTGGTCTACGGCAACGCCGAACGCCAGATCGTGGAGCTCGCACACCGGCTCGGACGAGGCGAGGCGATCGACACCATCCACGACGTGCGTGGCACCGCCTTCCGCACGCGTGCGTTGCGCGAAGGTTTCGTCGAGCTCGACAGCACGCTCTTGGACACGCCCGGTCCGCTTGCACCAACGCCCAACCCCTATGCGCAGGAAGCCGAGCGACAGAACGCCGGCGCTGTGCCGGCCGCGACCGGCGATGTTGTGCAGCTACAAAAAAAGGCGCCCAAGCTCGATCGTATGCGGACCGTGATCCGCCTGCCCTCGTACGAAGACGTGCGCCGCGATCCGGTGCTCTACGCTCACGCCTCACGGCTCCTGCATCTGGAGAGCAATCCCGGCAACGCACGCGCGCTTTTGCAGCGCCATGGCGAGGCGGAGCTGTGGATCAACCCTCCGCCCTTACCGCTCACCACCAACGAGCTCGATGCCATCTACGAGCTGCCTTACACCCGCAAGCCTCATCCGGGCTATGGCGCGGCGCGCATCCCCGCCTACGAGATGATCAAACACTCGATCACCATCCAACGCGGTTGCTTTGGTGGTTGTTCGTTCTGTTCCATCACCGAGCACGAAGGCCGCATCATCCAGAATCGTTCGGAAGGCTCGGTGCTGCGCGAGCTGGAGACGGTGCGCGACAACGTGCCCGGCTTCACTGGACACATCACGGATCTGGGTGGGCCGACAGCCAACATGTATCGCTTGGCCTGTAAGACGCGCGAGATCGAGGCGGCGTGCCGCAAGCCTTCCTGCGTGTTTCCGAGCGTGTGCGAGAACCTGGGCACCAACCACCAGCCGCTGATCCAGCTCTACCGACGCGCACGAGCCGTGCGCGGCATCAAGAAGATCACCATCGGCTCCGGCGTGCGCTATGACCTGGCGGTGCGCTCGCCCGACTATGTGAAGGAGCTGGTCTCGCACCACGTCGGTGGCTACCTGAAGATCGCGCCCGAGCACATCGCTGCGGGTCCGCTGGCGATGATGATGAAGCCGGGCATCGGGACTTACGATCGCTTCAAGGAGCTTTTCGATCGCTTCTCCAAGGAAGCCGGCAAGGAGCAATATCTGATTCCCTACTTCATCGCGGCGCATCCGGGCA
>JADGRG010000546.1 GCA_017881145.1 Sandaracinaceae bacterium
AGAGCTTCACCTGCGAAAGCCGAGCTTGCGCCGCGCTCACACTCAGGCCGAAGATTTCGGCGATGTGTGCGCCATCCACGGTGGTGTGCAGCGCCAGACCCGACAGGCGTTTACCGTTACAGTCCGGGCAGATGCTGCGTTCAGGCTCCGCCCGACCGCGAACTTGCTCCTCCACATAACCGTGACCTTCGCAGTGCGCGCAGGCACCTTGCGTGGTGTTGAAGGAGAAGAAGCGCGGATCGAGCTCCGGATAGCCGGTGCCGCAACGCGGACAAGCACGACGAGTGGAAAGCAAGAGCTCGTCCTCGCCTGCGACGAGATGCACGGCGCCATCACCCAAGGAGAGCCCGCGCGTCAGCATCTCGGCGAAGGCAGGTTCTGCAGCGCGCCCGCTGCCCAGCACCACTTCGACATCGTGCTCTTTGAAACGATCGAGGGACATGCGCGCGCCGATCTCGAGTAAGCAACCGTCGATGCGCGCATGCGTGAAGCCTTCGCGGCGCATCCGCGCCAAGAGCTCGCGATGCGCTCCCTTGCGCGAGCGGACCACCGGAGCGAGCACCGTGACTGCACCCCGCTTGAAACGCGCACGGGCGAGCTCGGCAAGTGCGCTCGGAGCTTGCGGCGCGATGGGCACCGCGCAACGCGGGCAGTGCAAGAGCCCGGCTCTGGCGAAGAGCAAGCGCAGGTAGTGCGCGATCTCGGTCACGGTGGCGACCGTCGAGTTCTGCGCGCCGCCCGTCGAGCGCTGTTCGAGCGACACGCCCGGCGGCGTGCCGATCACGCGATCCACGGCTGCCCGCGGAAGTTGCTTCAGATATTGGCGAACGTAAGGTGAGAGCGTCTCGAGATAGCGGCGCTGCGATTCGGCGAACACCACGTCGAAGGCCAGCGTGCTCTTGCCGCTGCCGCTCGGCCCGGTGACCACGACCATGCGATCCCGTGGGATGTCGACGTCGACGTTCTGCAGGTTGTGCTCGCGCGCCCCGCGCACGGCGATCACGTCGGCGCGGGTCTGCTCTTCTTCGCCCGCGGCCGGCGCGCGAGCGGGTGGTAACTTCGCAACTTGTCCTGCAAGCAGCGGACGCAGCACCTTGGCCGTCGCAGAGCTCGGATGAGCTGCCACCACCTCGGGCGTGCCACTGGCCACAACATGCCCGCCAAGCGCGCCGGCACCTGGACCGAGGTCGACCACGTGGTCGCTCGCTGCAGCCACGCGCATGTCGTGCTCGACCACGATCACTGTGTTGCCGCGCTCGGTGAGGTCATGCAGCGTGCGCAGGAGCGGCTCGACATCCGCGGCGTGCAGCCCCGCAGTGGGCTCATCCAGCACGATGAGCGAGTTGGCCGTGGCGTCCGCGAGCGCCGCCGCCAGCTTCAAGCGTTGCGCTTCGCCACCGCTCAGCGTGTTGAGCGACTGGCCAAGCCGGAGATAGCCTGCGCCGACCTGAAGCAGCGGCAAGAGGCGCGCCTTGATATCGGAAAAGCCGTCGAAGAGCACGCTAGCTGCGTCGGCACTGAGCTCGAGCACGTCTGCGATGCTCTTGCCTTCGACCAGCACGTCCAAGACCGGACCGGTGAAGCGTTTGCCGGCGCAGATCGGGCAGGAGAAGGTGACGTCGGAGAGGAACTGCATCTCCACGGTCTCGGCGCCCTCGCCCTTGCAGGCCTCACAGCGTCCACCTTCGACGTTGAACGAGAAGCGTCCTGCTGTGTAACCGCGTTCGAGCGCGAGCGGGCTCTTCGCAAAGCGCTTGCGAATGGCGTCCCACGCGCCGAGGTAAGTCGCGGGGTTGCCGCGCGAGGTACGGCCGAGCGCCGCCTGATCGACGAACACCAACGACTCGATGCCAGAGAGCCCTTCGAGAGTCTCGAAGGGCAGTGCGCTCGCGCTAGCATCTCCAAGCTGCCGCGCCACTGCCGGAACCAGGGTGTCCAGCACCAGGCTGCTCTTGCCCGAGCCGCTCACGCCGGTGACACAGGTCAGCGCACCGAGAGGCGCTTCGAAGCTCACGTGCTGTAGGTTGTTGCCGGTCGCTCCCGAGAGACGGAGCAGCCCGCGACCGGAACGCCGCAGAGGTGGGGCGAGACGTTTGCCCAGAAGTGCGCGCGCCGTCGCAGTCTGCGCCAAGGCCAGCTCGGCCGGAGAACCATCGAAGACGATGCGTCCACCAGCGGTGCCTGCACCGGGCCCCAGCTCGATCACGCGATCAGCGCCGCGCAGGAACGACTCATCGCTCTCCACCACGACCACCACGTTGTCGCTGTGCGAAAGGCGCCGCACCACGGGCAGCAGCGACGCTACATCCGCCGGGTGCAGGCCGACTGTGGGCTCGTCGAGCACGAAGAGCGTGCCGGTCAACGCAGCGCCCAGCGCGCTGGTGAGCGAGACGCGCTGCATCTCACCACCGGAAAGTGTGCGCGCGCTGCGGTCGAGCGTGAGGTAGGCAAGGCCCACTTCCGAGAGCGTCCGCAGGCGCAGCAGGCATTCGTCCAGCACCTGCGAGTAGCTCCGGTCCTTGGTGCCTTCGGCAACCAGGCGTTGCAGGAGCAAATGGGCCTCGGCCACGGTCATCGAATAGAATTCGGGCAAGGTGTGACCGTGCACGCGATAGCCCAGCACCTCGGGTTTGAAGCGCGTTCCAGAGCACGCCGTGCACGGGATGTACTTGCGATAACGCGAGAGCAGCACGCGCACGTGCATCTTGTAGGCGCGCGTTTCGAGCCATTTGAACCAGCGACGCAGGCCCGGATAACCCTTCTGCCACCCACCCCCATCACCCTCGACCAGCCCGTGTCGCTGCGCATCGCTGAGCTCCTGGTAGGGCACGTCGAGCGGCGTTGCGGAGCGCGCGCAATAGCGTGTCAGCATGCGCCGTTCCCACTCCGTCGATTTGCCGTTCCAGGGCTTGATGGCACCTTCCGCGAGCGTCTTGCGCGGATCGGGTACGACCTTGGTCCAGTCCACGTCGATCACGCGACCGAAACCGCGACAGCCATCGCAGGCGCCTATCGGACTGTTGTAGGAGAAGAGCCCCGCGCTCGGCTTGCGATACTCGGCGCCACAAGCGTCACAGACCAGCCCCCGCGAGAAGGGCAGCGCTTTCCCCGTGGCGCTGTAGACCGTGGCTTTACCGACGCCGCGCTGGAATGCCGCTTCCAGCGCTTCGACCAGGCGTGGCCGATCGTCGCCATCCGCACGACCACGGTCGGTCACCACGTGCAGGGTCGACGTGGCCGGGGCGTCCGACGTCAGCTTGTTTTCGCCCTTGCTCTTCTTCGTCTTCGTTTTGGCCGGCGTGCTGATCACGTCACTCGGTCGCACGCTGTCCAGCTCGCGAAGCTCGCCCTCGTGCCAGAGACGGCGATAGCCGTCCTGCACCAGCGACTCACGCACCTGCAAGAAGTGCTCGGGGTCCTTGACCTGCAGCGGATAGGTGATGATCACGCGCTCGCCGCTGAGGGCCTGAAGGACACGCGTCGCGGCCGTCTGCGGCGAATGGCTCAGCACGGCGGCACCGCAGCGGGTGCAGGTGAGCGTGGCCGCGCACGCCCACACCTGCTTGGCGTAATCGGCGAGCTCGGTCAGAGTCGCGACGGTCGCGCGGCTGGTCTTGACCGAAGCGCGACGGTCCACGGCGACCGCCGCCGGCACGGGGTCGAGGCTGTCGACATCCGGACGCGCGAGGCGCTCCAGAAACTGCCGCGCGTAGGCACTGAAGCTCTCGACGTAGCGCCGCTGTCCTTCCGCGTAGAGCGTCCCAAAGGCCAGTGACGACTTGCCCGCGCCAGAGGGGCCAGTCACGACCGTCAGCGTGCCTGGCTGGATGTCGAGGGAAAGGCCCTTTAAGTTGTTGGTCCGGGCGCCTCTTAGCTTGATCACTCGCATCGCGACGCTCTACTTACGACAAATCAGCGACTTGGGAAGCCCCCGTCGGATTGCGCTATGCTTCGGTCTTATGCGTAACGCTCACTGGCTCGTGCTGACCTGCGCCCTCGCACTGGTCGCCTGCAAGTCCAAAAGCACGACCACCGCACCGTCTGGACCGAGCACCAGCTCGGACGCGGGTGCCGCAGTCGAGCTCGACGCGGCGCTCGCCCCAGCAGCGGGCGATGACGGCGGCCTCGACGACGGCGGCAGCTTACCGGTCGCGTTCTGCGAACCCGTCGACCCCGCGGCGTTCCACAACGAAGACATCCTGCCCCAGGACCGCGGCTCGGGCGTGAGCACACCGACCGATCTCACCGTCACGCGCCAAGTCGTTGCGTGGGAGCCCGGTTGCACGGAGCCGAGCCTGCGGGTGGAGCTCTCCGATGGGCGGTGTCCGAACGGCAACGGACACCAGGTCGAGATCTTCCTGCCTGCCAAGGCAATTCAGAATCATGGCATCGTGTTTGGCCAGAACGATCTGGTTGCGAATCCGGCCGCGACAGAGATTCGTGTCCGCTACACGCGGCCAAAGCAAAACACCCCAGCCGGTGTGTGGACCAACTGCACGGGATCGAACGGGCAGATTGTGTTCATCGAGGCCCCGGCCGTGACCAGGCTGAGCCGTTTGCATGCTCGCTTTCAGCTCGACCTCACCAGCTGCGGTGGCCAGGTGCAGGACCCGCAGACCGTCAGCGGCGGCTTCAATGTGCAGCTGCGCCGTGGGCTCGCGGACGTCTGCCCTGGCATGTAGCGACCGCTACCGGAGGCCGAAACGCCGGCGCATCCACCACTCGGCGCCGAACACCGCGACGAAGAGCGCGAAGAACCAACCTGTTCCAAAGGGCGCATGCACCGCCACGGAGAGCACGCGCGTGCGAGCGCACTCCAGGCGGTCGAGTGACGGCATCTCCGCTGGGCTCGCATAAAAGGAGCCGCCGGTCGCCTCCGCGATCTCGCGCAGCAGCGCTGGCCTGGCTCGCGGATCTGCCAACTCGTCGCCACCCGACTCGACGACGAACACTTCTTGTGCAAGCTCGGCACCGCCCGCTTCGGGATGCACCACGAGCTTGTAGGCAGCCGCTGCGCTTGGCACCGTGAGTGAAACTTCACCGCGCCCTTCGGCGTCGATCTCGACCGGCACCTCTTGCAGAGCCTTGCCGTGGTCGTCGAGGAGCGCCACGCGAAACAGGCCAGGTCCCAGTGGACGATAGTGCGGGTCGCGCAGCCACAGGCTGGCCCGCAGCTTCGCACCTGGTCCGTAACGCTCGCGATCGCTGGTGAGCTGCGCCGGATCCAAGAGCGGATCGCGAACCAGCCAGCGCAGCGCACGATCCCAGAAGCGCTCGTAGACCGACGCATCGCCCAAGCGCCCCGCGGTCGTGATGCTGAAGCGATAGGACGCATCCGAGGTGAAAGCGAGTGTCCGCCCGCGCCCGGCAGAGCCGACCGCTAGCACGGGCATGGGCTCGCCGCTATCGCTGTTGAGGGTTGGATGCACGAGCAAGGCCTGCGCATCCTGCTGCAGACCCAAGACGAGGTTCGTCCCGAGCAGCGGCGCCACCGACTGCCACGCCGCGCGGTTGTCCTCGGGTCGCGGCACGAGCTCGATCACCGGATGGTGGGTTGCTTGATCGACGACGCGCGGCACGAACTCGCCCTCATCGAGATTGCGACCACCACCCGCGAGGCGAACCGGCAGAATCTCGGCGATGGGCGTTCCGACATAGCCACCCGCGCCAAAGCTATGCTCACCCCCCAGCATCGCGAAGGAACCGCCGCTCACAACGTAGTCGTGGATGCGCGGCAGATACACGGCCATCTGGTAGGGCCCGAACTCGAAGTCCTGGAAGATCACCAGATCGAAGCTCTGCAGATGCTGCTCGAAGAGCTCCTGCGTCGGAAACGGGATGAGAGAGAGCTCCTCCGGCGGCGCCATGCTGTTGTCGCTCTGCGTGCGCAAGATGAAGAACGTGATGAGATCGATCGCTGGGTTACCCTTCAGGAAAGCTCGCAGAAAGCGCGCGTCCCACGAAGGCTGTCCACAGACCAGAAGCACGCGCAGTCGTTCGCGCGTCACACGCAAAAGGAACGAGCGTTCGTTGTTGGCGGGCACGGCATCGTCCGGGTCGGTCGGAACCGAGACCGAGTAGACGGCGCGCCCGAGCTGCGTCGGCGTGAAGGGCAGCGTCGCGGTCGCTGTTCCGTCTGGCCCGAGCTCCGCAGCCACCTCGCCCAGCACGTCCGTTCCTTTGCGCAGCGTCACCCGGATCGGAGCAGCGTGCGACGCGGGTGCGCGAACGGTCACCTGCACTTGCGCTGGCTGTCGAAGGAACGCCACCTGATCGGCGCTGACGTTCTTGATCGACACATCGGAAAGCTCTGCTTCATCGCCGATGGCCACGCTGTGCACGCGCACACCGAGCGACTTCAGCGCAGGCGCTGCGAAGCTCGGGCTGCGATCGGCGCCATCCGAAACCAACACGATCGCGCCAAGGTCTTCGCCCTGCGCTGCGACCAACGCGCGCAACGCATGCTCGATGCGCGTCTCGTCCGAGAGGGCCAGTTTGTTGTCGGAGAGCGCAGCGCGCGTGACCTGCGTGATCTCGTCCCCGAAGCTGTAGACGAGCGGCTTCTGCGCGGCACCATCGAACGCACGTTGCATGAGGCCGACGCCAGTGGCGAGCCGGGTCGAATCACCCAAGTGCACCGTCATGCTGCGCGAGGCATCGAGGAGCAGCGCCACCCGCCCCTGCACTTGTTCGACGTTCTGGCCAAGCCACTGTGGCTGCACGATGAGCAGCGCAGCGCAGCCGGCGCTGAGCATGCGAAGAAGATTCAGCAGGAGTCGTCGTGGCAGGGCATCGATCTGCTGGTGCTCACGCCAGCCAGCGACTACGACGACCAGCAACGCGACCAGCACGAGCGCGGCCGCGACGTTGCCACCTGGCACACCGAGCCGGAAGCTCGACGCAAGCAAGTGCTCCCTCATGTGCTCACGGCCGCCCCGCCCAACGTCGCATGATGAAAGGCGCGTGAACCTGGTCGTCCTTGTAGTCGAGGCAGAGCGCGTAGAGCACCAGATTGACGCCCAAACGAAAGGCCATCTCGCGCTGCTCCGCCTGTCCCGAGGAGGGCGGAAAAGCGTAGTTGCCCAGGTTGTCGCGCTCGAAGGCGCCACCCAGGTCATGGCGGCTGTAGACGAGAGCTACGCGTCCACCCTGCTCGATCACCTCCAGGTAATCCGGAGCTTCCACGCGCCCGACCGGGCGCAACACCAGGTAGAACGAACGATAGATGACGTGCGCGCTGGGCAAGTGCTTGAGCGCGCCCGGACCAAATGCGCGCCCGAGCTCCCGACGCACCGAAGCATCGAAGCCAGACTCCTCCGGCGCAGCGTCGTCGATCACCACGAAGCCACCGAAGTCGACGAAGCGCTTCAGCCCTTGCACCTCCGCCTCACTGAAGGGTGGAAACGCTTCAGTGCCGCTCATGTAGACGAATGGCGAATCGAAGAGGCTCGCGTCAGACAAGCGCACGCGGGTCGGTTCGAGATTGGTCTCGACGCTGGTCCGCTGGCGAACCTCCCACGCCAAGCGCTTGGCGGCGGTCGGCCGCGATGTAGCGTTGCCGCCTGCGTAGTCGAGCGTTCGCAGGTTGACCTTGGTGCGCTCTCCGATGGCACGCACGGGCGTCGGCAGAGCGCCGAGCACGAGCCAAGCCAAAAGCCAAGTCACGCACAGAGATGCAGCGAGCAAGCGGGGAGTCATGGTCGGCACGGCGATGGCACGCGTGAGACGTTCCGTTTAGCATAGCGGCCACACGCGCACTACCGCGGCCACGGAGCCTGATGGCTAACCTCATCAAGAAGAAGCTTTTGACGCAACGCCCGTCCCTCGCGCGCGGCCTGGTCTTCACGCTGCTGCTCGGCGCGCTCTCGCTCTGCGCCTGCCGCACGCACGCCGACCTGGGAAAGGCCTTGCCGAAAGCAGAGCCCGCACCGAGCGCGAAGCCAGCTGCAGCACCGATTCCGAGCACGCCTGCGAAGCCTGCGCCTGCCGAGCTGCTGATGGTCGAGCGCTCCACCGAGATGATGGGAACCATCATCAAGATCGTAGTGGTCGGCGTGACTGAGGAGAAAGCCGCGCCAGTCATCGAAGCTGCATTCGCCGAGATGCGCCGCCTGGCGAGCGTGCTCTCGGAGTGGCGCACCGATAGCGAAGTGTCGGCTGTCAACCAGGCCGCGGGTCTGCACAAGGTCAAAGTGGGCATCGATACCTTGCGCAACATCGAGGTCGGCAACCAGACCTCGAAGTGGAGCGACGGCGCTTACGATCTCTCGTGGGCCGCGCTCCACGACCTCTACACGTTTCAGCCGGGCCAAGAGCGCGTGCCGAGCGATGCCGAGCTCAAGGAGCGCCTGCCGCTGATCAACTACCGAGACATCGTCGTCGATGCCAAAGCGAGGACCATCTTCCTCAAGCGCAAGGGGATGCGTCTTGGTCTCGGTGGCATCGCCAAGGGCTATGCGCTCGACCGAGCCGCCGAGATCCTGCAGAAGGCGGGCCTCTTCGACTACATGATCTTCGGTGGCGGTCAGGTCTTGGTGCACGGCAAGAAGGGCGACCGCCCCTGGCGCGTTGGCATCCAACATCCGCGCATGAACGACTACTTCGCGTTCCTCGAAGTGACCGATGCCTCGGTCTCCACGTCGGGCGACTACGAGCACGCGTTCTTCAAGGATGGCAAACGCTGGCACCACATCATCGATTTGAAGACCGGCCTACCCGTCCAGCACACCACCTCGGTGACCGTGATCGCCCCGACCGGCTTCTACGGCGATGCGGTCGACACGGCGATGTTCATCATGGGTGCGGACAAGACTCTGAAGCGTCTGCCGACCGTGCCAGGAGGCCCGATGCAGGTCGTGATCGTCGACGCAGATATGCGCGTGCACGTCAGCCCCGGCCTCGAAGGCAAGCTGATCATCCGCATGCCTTTGACCGACGGAAGACTCCCGACGCCGCAAGCAGAGACGCCTGGACGGTGATCCGGGCGTTTCTTCCGACAGCTCGCGCGGCCGCTTCTGCCGTCGGCGTCAGCGCCGATCGATGGCGACGAACTCGCGGTCGGCTTTGCCTGTCCAGACCTGGCTCGGCCGGAAGATGCGGTTGTTTTGCAGTTGCTCGAGCAGATGTGCGAGCCAGCCGGAGATGCGTGCGATGGCGAAGATCGGCGTGAAGAGGTCGGTCGGGATCCCCATCTTCTCGTAGAGGATGCCACTGTAGAAGTCGACGTTCGGGTAGATACCCTTGTTGCCGGTCAACTCCGCCATCTGCCGCTCCAACTCCGTCGCGATGTCGTAGATTGGCGTAGCGCCGTGCTTCTCGAACACGCTCTGCGAGAGCTTCTGCAGAATGGTCGCGCGGGGATCCTTGACCTTGTATTCGCGGTGGCCGAAGCCGCTGATCTTTTCTTTGCGAGCCAAGCGGTCCTCCGCCCAAGCGCGTACGAGGTGCGGCTGCTTGTCCGGGATGGTGCGAAGCATCTTCAGCACTTCTTCGTTGGCGCCGCCGTGCAGCGGGCCCGAGAGCGTGCCCACGGCAGCGGCTGCGACAGCGAAGGGATCGGCGAGTGACGAGCCGGTGACTCGAGCGCTGAAGGTCGAGGCGTTCATTTGATGCTCGGCGTGCAGGATCATCGCCACGTCCATGGTGCGTGCGACCAGGGGCTCGGGCTCTTCGCCGCTCAACATGTAGAGGAAGTTCGCCGCATGCCCGAGATCGGCGCGCGCTCTGATCGGCTCGTCTCCGTTGCGGATGCGCTGCCAAGCCGCCACCACCGTCGGGAAGTTCGCGACCAGACGCACCGCGCACTCGCGACGGAACTTGGGGTCGGCGACGTGGTCGCCTGGATAGAACATGCTCATCGCAGCCACGACTGAGCTGAGCGCGGCCATCGGGTGCCCGGTCTCGGGCAGCACCTTCATCATGTCGATCAGCGGGAACTTGATCGGTCTGGCGCGACGAAGCTCTGCATCGAAGCTCTCGAGTTGCGCGCGCTGGGGCAGCTGACCGAAGAGCAGGAGGTAGGCCACCTCTTCGAACGTGCTCTTGTCACTCAGGACTTCGATCGGGTAACCGCGATACTGGAGCTTGCCGATGCTTCCATCCAGGTAGCAGACGCTTGATTCAGCAGCTGGCACGTTGGCCAAGCCGGGTTGGTACGCGCTGTGTTCGGTCATGGTCTGTGCCTTCCATCTCTGTGAATTTGAAGGAAATGCGCGGCAAACCTAGCCCCTGGTACGAGATCCAACAAGCCATTTCAGGCGCCGCAAAACCGCCACCGGCCGCGTATCGACAGCGATACGCGACGCCGTGATAGCGTGCTTGGTTCACGCGTTCGAAAGGGCTGAGAAGCGGGCGCCGAGCAGGCGTCCAAGCTCGACCACGAGGCTCTCCGCAGCCATCGGCAGCAAGAGGTCTGCGTCTCTGGCGAGCGCCTGCGCCGCCGCCGTCAGCGGCCGTCGCCTGGTGCTGACCACCAGCGAGAAGAAGGTTCGATAGTAGAGCGGAATCGGAATGCCCACGGCGACGACGAGCGCCCCCGCGGGAAGTTTGGCAAGCGCCTCTGCCAGTGCAGCGTGCGGCTCCGAGATGCTTGGACGCAAAAGCGCAACGTGGGGGGCGCCGGCGCGTCGCAGCGAAGCGAGCGCGGCCTCTGCATGCGAAGCGGCATGGAGCTCGTCGTCGCTGAGCCAGGCAGCGACCGGAACCGCGTGCTTCGCCAGGCCGGCGATCAGACCAGCAGCGAGAGTGAGTTGTGCGGGGCCTCGGCCGAGGTCGGCGATGGCCACGATCGGACGACCAGGATCGACGCGCGCGACCGGCGGCAGAAACGCCGCACCGGCAACTGGCGCGCTGCCGCTACCGAGCGTCGGCAGCCAGCGCTTCAAGCTCCGCGCTCCACCTCGAGGCCGTCGGCCTCCCAGTGCAGGAAGCCGCCCACCAGAAACGCGACATCCACACCTGCTTGCCGGACCTTCTCTGCCAGCTCCTTGGCTTCGTCGGTGGTGCGCCCGTAAAGCACGCGCAGACGGCCGTCGAGCGGTTCGAGCTCGGCAATGCGCGACATGACGTCGATCTTCGCGAGGTGAAGCGCACCAGGGATGCGGTAGCGCGCGTAGGCTGCGGCCTCACGCACATCCACGGCCACGGCCTGCCCGGTCCGCAGCAGCTGCGCCAGATCCTTGGGCAAGACCTCATCGGCGGCAGCGGGCAAGAACGGCTGCACCATCTGCAGGATCGCGTTCTTGTCGACCAAGCCAACCACCTGATCGACTGGTCGACCTTGCGCGAGCAGCACCAGCATCGGGATCGACTGCACGCGAAACGAGCGCGCCAGTGCCTGGCTCTTCTCGACGTCGACGCGAACAATCTTGAGCTTACCCGAGAGCTCCTGCGCCACCTGCTCCAGGATCGGCGTGAGCTGTTTGCAGGGTTGGCACCAGTCGGCATAGAGGTCGACCAGGACGGGAAGTTTGGCGCGCAGCACTTCGCGCTCGAAGTCTGGTTCGGATACCAAGGGGATCGGCATGACTAATTTCCACTCCTGCGCGCCGCGCTCTCTAGGCGGCGCTCGACGCGGCAAACATAGGAGCTGGCAGGGCGCTCGCGCAAGCGCAGCGCGAGCATCAACGACGCCCAACCACAGCTCAACGCGGCTGGGTGTCCTCGGCGACGAGGGCCACGCCGAGGCTGGTGCCGATGCGGTCTGCTCCGGCAGCCAAGAGCTCGCGTGCAAACGCGGCGTTACGGATCCCACCGGAGGCTTTCACGCCCAAGCGATCGCCCACGGCCCGACGCAGCAGCGCGACATCCGCCACGGTGGCGCCACCGCTTCCGAAGCCGGTGGAGGTCTTCACGAACGCAGCGCCCGCTTCCTCGGCGAGCGCGCAGCCGAGCAGCTTCTCACCATCGTCGAGCGCGCTGGTCTCGAGGATCACCTTCACGGGCCTACCCGCCGCAGCTTTGACCACGCCCGCGATGTCTTCTCGCACGGCATATCGGTCACCGGCTTTGAGCGCGCCAAGGAACACCACCATGTCGATCTCGTGGGCGCCGTCGCGGACCGCGATCTCACATTCGAAGGCCTTGGCGGCCGCTGCCGATGCACCCAAGGGGAAGCCCACCACCGTGATCAGCCGCGTGTCGGTGGCGGCGAGCAGTGAAGCGCAGCGCGCGACGTGCACGGGGTTGACGCAGACGCCGAAGAGCGCGGCGGCGCGTGCCTCGGCACAGTGTCGTTCGATCATCGCGCGCGTAGCGTTGGCTGCTAGCAACGTGTGCTCGATGGCAAGCGCCAGCGGTAGATCGAGGGACGAGCGCGGCGGGGTCCGGTCTAACATGCGCCGAGCATAGCCCAAGCTCGCCAATCCCAGGGGCGCACACCGCCACACCTACGCGATGGAAAGAATTGACCGCGTGCCCATGAGCGCGCACGATTCCTCGCGCATAAAACCCGATGGACGTCACCTGCGACCGCTGCGGAACCGACTACGAGTTCGAGGAGGCCCTGGTCTCGACGCGTGGCACCACGGTCAAGTGCACGCATTGTGGACACCTCTTCAAGGTCTACAAGCCAGAAGCGCCGGTCGAGTCGGCGGTCGAGACTCATCCATGGACCGTCCGCCGCGGTGATGGTTCGATCCACCGCTTGGCATCGCTCGCGGATCTGACTCGGTTGATTGGCGAGAGCGTGTTTGCCCGCAACGACGAGGTCTCCCGAACGGGCAAAGCCTGGAAGCAGCTGGGCGAGATCGACGAGCTACAAGGCTTCTTCCCCGACTCCGAGCGACCACCTCCGCGCCCGAGACGCTCAACGGCGCCCGAGCTCGGCCTGCGCACGAGCACCAGCCAAGCATCAGCCGCGCACTTGCCTCGCGGCGTCGGCTCGGTGCCTCCCAAAGCGCCCGGCGCGCCAGACACGCAGCCATCCACGCGTCCGCAGCCATCGAACCCACCGCGGCAACGCGTCCGGTTCCAAACCATGGGCAGCGAGCTGGAGCTGAGTGCACGCGGCGAGGTGCACGGGGCAGAACAACCGGGCGCTCCGTCGACCAGCGCGCCGGCCGCAGCCACGGTGCCGATCGACGCAGCGCTGAGCCATGACGCAGATGTAGCAGCAACCTCTCGGCGGCGTGCGATCACGGTCGAGAAGGAAGAGACTGTGCAGCCTGCACCGAAGCCCTCCGTCGACCAGAGCGACGAGTCCAGCACCAGACCGGTGCGCGCGCAGCGCTCGCACGGCTGGATCTGGGCCGCTGGTGTGCTCAGCGCAGCTGTCGGTGTTGCGCTCTGGCTGCTCCTGCCGATGCTGGAGCAGCGCATGGCGCCGCCGCCTGTGGATCCCACAGCGGAGTTCATTGCGCGCGCCGACGCAGCGTTCGCCACCCACCGCATCCAGCATTTCCGGGATGCCGTCACCGAATACGTGAAAGCTTTGGCCTTCCACGAGACGGACCCGCACATCTTGAGCTCGATCTCGCGCGTGCATGCGGTCTGGGCGCAGGAGCTGCGTTTCAGGATCACAGCGCTGCGCGACGATCCACGCCAGAGCAAGGATGTCGAAAGACGCTCGGAGCGTGTGGCACTGGAGAAGGAAGAACAACAGCTCGCCGAACAGGCCAAGCGCTACGGAGAGACGGCCGCGCGCAAGAACCCTGGCAACGAGGAAGCCGAGGTCGCGCTCGCAGACGCGTTGCGTCTGACGGGCAATCTGGTCGCTGCGCGCAACGAGCTCGACCGAGCGCGAGCGACCGAGACCACTCCAAGCGCCGAGACCCTGCGCGTCGCTGCGCTCCTGACGATCGACGAGGCAGGTGGCGACCTGCGGGCCGGTGTGAAGCTCGCATCGCTAGCGGTCGCCCAAGAACCCGATCTGATCCGCACCCGACTGCTTCTGGCGCGCGCCCTTTTCGCCGAAGGTGACATCAGCGGCGCTCGCTACCATCTGAACGCAGTGGCCATCCACGACCGCTCTCACCCCGGCATGCTGACGGTGGAGCAGGAGCTCGACCGGCCCAAGGAAGGTGCTCGTACAACGGATGCCGGCACCGATGCCGCCACGCCGGTGGCGACGCCGAAGAAGCCCTTGGCCGCGAACGAAGTCATCGCCGAAGGGATGAGCTACGAGGCTTACATCGCACGCGGCAAAGCCCTACTCGAAGACGGGGAAGTCTCAGTCGCGCAACGCTTCTTCGAGCAGGCGCTCTTCGTTCATCCAAGCTCGGCTCAAGCCCATGTCGGCCTCGGCTATGTCGCGCTCGAAAAAAACCGGCCACAGCTTGCTGTCGAACACTTCTTACCGGCAGCGCGTGCTGGCCGCGCCGACGCTCTGATCGGATTGGGCGACGCGTACCGACGCCTCGGTCGGACCCGAGATGCTCTCAAGGCGTATCAAGGCTACCTGGCCAAGGAACCAGAGGGCGCACAGGCCAGCATCGCACGCGCCCAGATTGAGAAGCTGGCCGAAGCTGGCGGCAGCGCGACGCCTGCCCACTGAATAGCTGTCCAGAAATGGCTCATAGCGGCTTACGTCCTGTTGTAGTCAAGTGGGTTGCGCGGAAAGGCTCGCCGCGCGTGCGAGCTCCGACGTAGGATGCCGGTATGCTGGCACGCGTTCGCTTTGCACACTGGGCACCGGCTTTGATCGTTTCGCTGGTGGTTGCCTGCGAAGGCAACCTGGGAGGCGGAGAGCCCAAGGAGCTGCGCGAGCTTTCGTTGCGTTCCGCCTCCCCCGAAGACCAGAGCGCACAGCTCTTCGGTTCGTCGCGCTTTTCGCACCGAGAAACGCTGGAGCAGATCGCTGAAGTCGCGCGCGCGGAGAATGTCACCGGACTCTTCCTGCGGATTGGCTCGTTTGGAGGTGCCTGGGCACGCGCTGCTGAAGTCCGCGCCGCACTGCTTGCGGTGCGCAAAGCGAAGAAGCCCCTGCACTGCTACTTCGAGAACACCGACAACGTCGGCTATGCGCTGCTGGCCCGGGTCTGCGACCGCATCACCATGACACCGAGTGGTCTCTTGAACCTGGTCGGCGTGCACGCGCAGCTCCTGTATGCGCGCGAGCTTCTCGAGATGGTCGGCGTGAAAGCAGAGCTCATGCAGGTCGGCCGTTTCAAAGGCGCCGCCGATATGCTCACGCGAGACGCGATGCCGGCCGAGACGCAGCAG
>JADGRG010000547.1 GCA_017881145.1 Sandaracinaceae bacterium
AGAAATCTCGCGCGTTGATCTCGTCGAAACGTCGCTCGAGCTTCGCTAGTGCTGATTCGAGCTCCCGCCGTTTGTCTGCCGTCAACTTCCGCGATTTGCCCTTGCCCAGAGCGCGGGCGTCCTGGCTCAGCGCGTCGTAGTCCTCGTCACGCGCTTTGCGAAACAGCTCCTCGACCTCTGCGTCGGAGAGGCCATCCACGAACGCCGCTTCGACGATCGTCGCTTCACCCCGACTATCGAGAATCTCCCGCCGGACCCACTGCAAGTCCTCGAGCGACGAGTCGGAACGCGGCAGAACGTACACCGCGTTCTTCAGCGCCACAGCGCCGATTCCGGCCAAACGCCGCCATACCTTGACCCGCAGCTGGCTCGGATGCGGCGGGAGTTGATGCATCAGCAAGAGCCAAGGGCGCTGTGGAGGGGCTTCGGCCATGGGACCTCAGGGCTTGTAACATGTGTTGCGACAGACGCCACAAGAGAAACAGCTGTTACAAATGGTTGCCGGCTGGCCAAGCGGGACCCACCCGGTGGCGGAGGCGCAACTCGGTGTTGCTCCTCACGACTGGATCGTTGCTGCGTTTTGCAGCGGTGACGCCTCTCGCTCACGCCGGGGCTCATCGCGTTGACATCGGCGCATCGAACGTGTGGCCGGGGCTCATCGGCTACTGAGCCCGAGGTGGAGAGTGGAAGCAATCGCGGCGATCCGCGGTCCGACGATCGCGAAGTGCGCGGGGTGTTTGCGCGGCAAGCCCTGACTCCGCGCCGTGATGAGGTGCGGGCTGGTCTTGTGCTCGCGTATCGGCTAGTCACCGCAACCATGACGCAAGCGCAGCCCTCGCCGACGCAGAGCGCGCAAGACGCGGCCAAGGATCGTGGGCGCGGGATGCCTGCGCTGGTGGCAGCTTTCACGATTTGGGGCCTCTTGCCGCTCTACCTGCGGCCGTTGGGCGCGGTGCCAGCGCTGCAAATCATGGCGCACCGTTCGCTCTGGTGTTGTCTCTGCGTGCTCGGCTGGCTCGCTCTTGCGGGCGAGCTCTCGCAGGTGTGGCGCGCCCTGGGCAATCCACGCACGCGCCTGCGCCTGGCCGTGACAGCGTGTCTGATCACGACCAACTGGCTGGTGTATGTTTGGGCGGTCGGTCACGGACGGGTGGTGGAATCGAGCCTCGGCTACTTCATCAATCCGCTGGTCAACGTCTTGCTCGGTGTGTTCGTGCTGCGCGAACGACTCAACCGTCCCCAGTGGTTGGCAGTGCTGCTCGCCGCCACAGGCGTCGCCTACCTGACCTGGCTCGCGGGCAAGCCACCCTTCATCGCCCTCGTGCTCGCCGTGTCGTTTGGCACCTACGGACTTATGCGCAAGACACTTCCCGTGGAGCCGCTGGCGGGCCTTGCCGCCGAGACGTTGCTGATCGCGCCGCTCAGCGCCGCGTATCTGGTGTGGAGCGAGCTTCACGGTGCGGGCAGCCTTGGCCACGCGAGCACTTTCGTGAGCGGGTTGCTCCTGCTCGGCGGACCACTCACCGCCATCCCGCTCGCCCTCTTTGCCTTCGGCGCACGTCGCGTCGCCTACGCCACTGTCGGCCTCGTGCAGTACATCGGTCCGTCGATGCAATTGCTCTTGGCGGTGTTCCTCTACCGTGAGCCCTTTACCTCGGCGCGAGCCATCGGCTTCGCCTGCATCTGGGCCGCGCTCGCCCTCTACGCCTGGGATGGGTGGCGCAGGTCAGCGTGAGCGCTTGGCCTGGCGTGGCTTTGCAGGTGGCTGCGCGGGCTCGGGCGCCTCCGGTTGCGGCGGATTCATGACGTCGAGGCTTCGCTGCAAAGACTCGCGCATCGAAAACTGGCTCATAGCGGCTTTCGTCCTCCGGTCTCAGAGTGTTCTCGCTTTCTGCTGGCGCGTCACGGATTGTCGCTGCACTCTGCCGCATGCGACATGACGCCGGCCCATGAATCACAGGTTCATGGGTCGCGCCCAAGCGAGAAACGCCATGCAGCATGCACTTCCGAGCCAGGTCCGAGAGCAGATCGAGCGCGAGTTCCCCGCTGACTTTCTGACGGTCGATCCCAGCGACCTCGCCGAATACGGTCGAGACTACACCCGGGTGTTTGCCGCAGCGCCTTCTGCGATCGCGTTGCCACGCACCACCGACGAGGTCTCGCGCCTCTTGCGACTATGCAACGCAGCCGGCGTGTCCGTCGTGCCTTCGGGTGGACGCACGGGCCTCGCGGGTGGTGCGGTGGCCAAGCAGGGCGAGCTTGTGCTTTCGCTCTCGCGCATGCGGCGCATGGATCCGGTCGACTTGCTTGGTAGCACGCTGCGCGTGCAGGCCGGCGCTGTGACCGAGGCCGTGCATCAGCACTGCGCAGAGCACGGCTTGACCTGGCCGGTCGACTTCGCCTCCAAGGGTTCGAGCCAGGTCGGCGGCAACATCGCTACCAACGCAGGTGGCGTGAAGGTGATCCGTTACGGGTTGACGCGGCAGTGGGTGTTGGGGCTGCAGGTCGTCACCGCCAACGGGGATGTGCTGGAGCTGAACGGAGCGCTGGAGAAGAACAACACCGGCCTCGACTTGCGCCAGCTTTTCATCGGCTCCGAAGGCATCCTCGGCATCATCACGGAAGCCACGCTCAAGCTGACGCGGCTGCCGGCGAAGCAATCGGTCTTGCTCTTCGCCGTGCCCGACGTGGCGGCCGTGCTCAAGCTCTTTCGCGAAGCGCGCTCTACGGCGTTCACCATCGCGGCCTACGAGTTCTTCACCGATCGTTGTCTGGCAAGGGTGCAGCGGCATCGTCGACTGCGGACGCCCTTCGCTGCGAGCCACCCTTGCTACGTGCTGCTCGAGCTCGAGAATGCCGACGACGACAAGCTCGAGGCTTGGATTGCCACGCTCTTCGATCGCGGCCTGATCGACGACGGAACGCTCGCTCAAAACTCATCGCAAGCTGCCGAGCTCTGGCAGCTGCGCGAAGGCATCAGCGAGAGCCTCAGCGCTACGGGCCTGCCGCACAAGAACGACATCGCACTGCCGGTGGCTGCGCTCGAAGCATTTTGTGCCGAGCTCGACGCGGTGTTTGGCTCCAACTATCCAGACTGGGAGATCGCGCTCTTCGGTCACATCGGCGACGGCAATCTGCACGTCAATATCATGAAGCCGGATGCGCTCGACAAGACCGAATTCTTGCAGCGCACCTCGCACGCGGACCACGCCATCTTCAAGCTCGTGCAGAAACATCACGGCAGCATCTCCGCCGAGCACGGCATCGGCCTACTCAAGAAGCCGTATCTCGCTTACTCGCGCACGCCGCAGGAGATCGCGCTCCTACAGATGGTCAAGCGTGTGCTCGATCCGAAGAACCTCCTGAATCCGGGCAAAGTGATCGACCTCTGAGCACACCGCAGACGCGCATCCTGTACTAAAGAGCGCGTTTCTATCTAGTACAGGATGCGCGTGCGGATATTCGTGCGGAGCTTGCCGATGGCGGCGTGGACCTCGTCGGAGACGTCTTGGTCGAGATCCATGATCAGGTAGCCGATGTCCGCGTCGGTCGCGAGCATCTGGCCTTGGATGTTGGCGTCGCGATCGGACACTATGTGATTCACGTCGCGAAGCACGCCGGGCACGTTGCGGTGCACGTTCAGGATGCGGTGAGTGCCCGGGAGGTGCGGCATCTCGATCTGCGGAAAATTCACGGCGCCAGTGGTCGAGCCGGCATTGATGAATTTGAGCAACGAGGTCGCGACCTCTCGTCCGATGGCTGCTTGTGCTTCGCCGGTCGAGCCACCGACATGCGGCGTCAGCACGACGTTGGGCAGGTTCTGCAGCTCGCTCTTGAAGTTATCGACGTTGGATTCGGGCTCTTCCGGATAGACGTCGACGGCGGCGCCGGCTAGATGCCCGCTCTTGAGCGCCGCCGTCAGCGGCGGAATTTGCACCACGGTTCCCCGGCTGGCGTTGAGCAGGTAGCTGCCCCGCTTCATCTGGGCGAGCTCTGCCGCGCCGATCATCTCATGGGTCTCGCGCGTCGCGGGCACGTGTAAGGTCACGAAGTCGGCCTCGGCGAGCAGCTCGGCGAGGCTTGCGCAGCAGCGATTGTTGCCCATCGGTAGCTTGGTCGTTCGGTCGTAGAAGAGGACGCGCAGCCCGATCATCTCGGCCAGCACGCCCACCTGCCGACCGATGTGCCCGTAGCCGATGATGCCCACGGTCTTGCCGCGCACCTCGTGGCAGTTGCTCGCCACTTTGCGCCACTTTCCGGCGTGCACCTCGCGCGAGCGGTCGCCGAGTTGGCGCGCCAGCATGATGATCTCGGCAATCATCATTTCTGCGACGGAGCGCGTGTTGCTGAAGGGTGCGTTGAACACCGGAACGCCATGTAGCTTCGCGGCCTGCAGATCGACTTGGTTCGTGCCGATGCAGAAGCAGCCGAGCGCGAGCAGCCGTTTGGCGTCGGCGAGCGCGGCGGCGGAGACCTGCGTCTTGCTGCGAATACCCAGCACGTGCACGCTGGCGAGCTTGGCTTTCAGCTCGTCTTCACCGAGCGCGGTGCTGAGCATCTCCACCTGAAAGCCGTCGGCTGCGAACATCTCCTTCGCGCTCTCGTGGATGTTCTCGAGCAAGAGGACTTTGATCTTGTCCTTGCTGAACGAAGTGGGGTGCGCTGAGGAAGGCTGGCTGTCTGACATGGTGCTGGCTCGGGCTGCTCCTACCAGCGCTCATTCACACGGTCAATCCGATTGAGGCGCTTGGTCTCTGGCGTCAGTCACGTAAGCGCGGTGGTCGCTCTGCGCAACGTGGTGCTGCTCTTCACTCTGCCGCCTTCTGGTTGGTGGCGTACTTCGGCAGAGGCTTTGCGAGCTCGGCCCAGTCGATGTCGCCGTCGCTCGGAAGGCCTGCGAAGTGCAGGAGGCCCAGCTCTTCGTATTTCGGTGTGACCGAAGGCGTGAGTAGCCCCACCTTCTGCAGGTTCGGCATGATGCGGGTGAAGAGCAGGTTGCGGAACGAATCCATCTGGCCGGCTGCGAGGAAGCGACGCCGGCCTTCTTCCGGATCGAAACCGTAGAACTCGAACACGTCGGTCGGCACGATGCGCTCGCGCATCACCCGGCAAGCTTCGAAGGCAAATTGCGCGCGATCCTCGATCTCGCTCGGCGAGAGTGCTTTCACGAATTGCTCCATGTAGGTGACGCCGAATGCCACGTGCCGGGCTTCGTCGCGGATCACCAGCCCCAGGATGTCGCGCAGGAGCGGCTCCGCGGCCATGGCGTGCTGCACGTGGAAAGCTGCCAGCGCGAGTGACTCGATGATGAGCTGCATCCCGATGAACTTCAGGTCCCAGCGCGGGTCGGTGAGGATCTTGTCGAGCAGCGCTTTGAGGTGCTTGTTGACCGGATACATGACGCCGACCTTGTCGCGCAGGTAGCGCGCAAAAACTTCGACGTGGCGCGCTTCGTCGAAGGTTTGCGAGGCTGCATAGAGCTTGCCATCGTAGGTGGGCGCGCAGCTCACGAGCTGCGACGAGACCAAGAGCGCCCCCTGCTCGCCGTGCAGGAACTGCGACATGGTCCAGGCGTGGTTGTGCCAGCCGAATTCGGTCTTCTGCGCCGCGCTGAGCGCGACGAAGGGCGCCCAGTCTTCGTACGGGTTCTCGCCCGTGGCGACCATCGGTGATTCAGTGCGCGAAACGGTCTGCGTCCAGTCGACGTCGAGCTCGGCGTTCCAGTTGCGCTCTTTGCCAAGCCGGTAGAGCTTGCGCAGCTTCTGATCGGCTTCCTGGTAGTTCCAGGTATACGAGCCGGTGAGCGGAGTGTGGAAGATCTCGGCCACTTGCTCGACATCTTCCGGCGTCAGCTTGGGCGCGACGTCGGAGACGGCGTCGGAGAGACGCTGAACGTTCCTCGAAGGGGCATCCACGAATTTCACCATCACCTACTCCTTTAGCGTGTCCGACTATGACTCGCGCGTCTTGCGCCGAGGTTGGCTCTCGTGACGCACCAAGCAGAGCAGAGCGCTATGGCTCGAGCAAGGCGTCCCGCTCGATTTTGGCTCTGGTCGTACCGGCGCGCTACCAATCCGTGGGCCCGTAATCTTTGAGAAATTGGCCCCAGATGTGTTGGCCAGTGTTCAAGCCGCAGAAGATCGGGTCGCAGATCCTGGCGGCTCCATCGACTATGTCGAGGGGCGGATGGAAGCCGTGCTCGGCGGTCTTGCGCGAGGCGATCTCGATCGGATCTTCGTCGGTGACCCAACCAGTATCGACGCTGTTCATGTGGATGCCGTCCTGCACATAGTCCCGAGCGGAGGTGCGCGTCATCATGTTGAGCGCCGCCTTGGCCATGTTGGTGTGCGGGTGCTTGTCGGTCTTGAAGCTGCGGTAGAACTGCCCCTCCATCGCAGATACGTTGACGATGTGCTTGTCGAACGACGGCTTGCGCAGCATCAGCGGCTTCAATCGCGCGTTGAGCACGAAGGGCGCGACCGCGTTGACGAGCTGTACTTCCAGCAACTCCACCGACGGCACTTCCCCGAGCGGCAAGCGCCAGCTGTTGCGACCACGCAGATCTACCTGCTGTAGATCCGCATCCAGCGCTCCGCTGGGGAAGATCTGTGCGCCGTGCTCAAGGTCTTCGTCGAGCACGGCGACCTGCGAGAGCTCGGCAGACGCCAAGAGGCCGACCGCAGCGCCGCGCTCCACCTCGGCGGCATGCGCGTGTCCGGAGCCGAGGCGCCGCGATAGGCTCGCCTCGCGCATCGCTTCGTGGGACGCGAGCAGGCCTCGTGCGTCGTCGGGCAACTCGCGCAGGTCGACTCGCTCCGCCGCCATCAGATGCGCATAGAAACCGGTCGGACGCCGGACGGTCTGGCAGGCGTTGTTGATGATGAAGTCCAGGCGCGGCAACGTCTCGTTCAGATGCCGCGTGAAGGCCTCCACGCTCGGCGTGTGGCGCAGGTCGAGGCCGTGGATCTGCAGCCGCTTCTCCCAGAGCAAGAAGTCAGCCTCTCGCGAGTAGCGCAGCGCGGCGTCGCGCGGGAAGCGCGTCGTGACGATGACTTCGGCGCCAGCGCGCAGGAGCATGATTGCGGCCTGATAGCCGATCTTCACGCGGGAGCCGGTGATCACGGCAATGCGTCCCGAGAGGTCCGCACTCTGGTGGCGCTTGTTCCAGTTGAGGTCGGCGCACGCGGCACACATCGAGTCGTAGAAGAAGTGCAGCGTCTGAAACTTCCGCTTGCACACGTAGCAGGTGCGAGGCTCCAGCACTGTCCGCGCTGGCTCCTCGGTCGTCGCTGCATCGGCGACCAGCGCGCCTCGGCTCGCGTCGCGTGAGGCCAACACCTCGTCGATGTCGGCGCCTGCCAACACCGGCGCTGAACGCAAGGCAGGGGTGGTGAACACCGGCTCGCGCCGCTTCTCGCGGATCCCAGTCTGGGCCAGCGCCTGCTCGTCTGCGTTACGTTCCTGCTTGCGCTTTCTGCGCCGGGCAGCACGGGCCAGCTCACGCTTGGCCCAGGGATCTGGCCTTGCCACTTGTCCGGCAGCTTGCAGAAGCCGCGAACGTTCTTCGTCGTTGAGGACCGCGAGCTGTGTCCGGTCTTCTCGGAGCGATTCGAGCAACTCGGTGGCCGCCGCTACGCGCCGCGCAAACTCGACTTCACTCTCTGGTCGGTCGTGCGCATAGGCTCCGATGGTGCACGGCTCAGATTCGGTGCTGCGATGGGTATCCACCGCGGCACCTTACACCGAGACTCGCCGCTGTCGACCGGGCGTTGCACGAAGCGCTCAAGAGCTGGCGCTCGCGGCGGCCTCGGCGTTGCGTTGAGCGGTGACCGCGCGCAGCCGGTGAGCGAAACCATGCAGGCGCCGTTCGTCGAGGGGTGTGCCATCGGCGTAGACGAAGAGCGTGGGTAGCTCCTGCTGGTGTCGCAAGAGGCTCTCGGTGATCAGTGACGGGCTACAGCCCCAGGGAGCAGCCACCACGATGCCGTCGCAGATCTTGTCGTCGATGGCTTGCATGACGGTGCCCACGCTGATCGGGGCTTCGCTGTGTGGAAAGCGACCGAGAACCGGTGCGCCCGCCCGCAGCGCGCCCGGCACGTCGGGCATCGGCAACCACTTGTGATGAGGGATCACGCGCTCATAGAGCTTGCGCCGCGTGCGCCGCATCACGGTGCGGGTCACTGCGTTTTCCAGGTAGTCGGTGGGTAGGCCCAAGAGCTCGGCCGAGCGCTCCTCGACCAGGTACTCGACGAGCATCGCCACTGGATCGAGGATCACGCGCAAGCCACGCTCGTTGAGACGCCGCGCCAAGAAGTCGCTGCTGAACTCGTCGACACGCACGTAGATGTCGCCCGTCAAGAGCACGGTAGGCAGCGAGCGTTCCGTCTTGCGAGCGAGCTCGGCGAACTCGAGCGCGGCACGCTCGACCAGCGAGAGGTAGTCGTCGCGCGTCTTGGTCACGCGTAAGAGCCCAACCAAGCCGGATACGCTGGGTTTGCCGGCAACGACTTCGAGCTCGTCGCAGTAGCGGCGATAGAGTGCATCGACCTCGCCAGGGATGCGCTCCGCGGGCCGGTGATACGCGGCGAGCTGATTCAAGATGTCCCAGGCCACGACGCTCGACCAGAACTTGCCGAAGAAGACGCCACCGCCTTCTTTCTCGGCCCCGAAGTGTCGCATCTGCACGCGATCGGAGAGGCCCATGTGCTCGAGCGACATGCGGTCCTTGATCGAGAACATGCAGTTGCGACACGCGCCTTGACCTGCAACCTGCACCAGCAGCGTGCGCTTCTCTGGCGGGTTCTTCTCCAGATGCTCGCGGAACGCGCCCCAGATCATCTGGTAAGGCAGGCATTCCTTGCCGCTGCAATCGCGCCGACCTTGGGCGAGCGCAGACGCCGAGTTCGGCCCGGCAGCGACGGCGTCGTAGCCGGCTGAACGATAGGTTGCCGCGGCCAACTCCCCGAGGCGGTCGCCGATCGGAAGCACGACCAGACGCGAGCTCTTCAAGTCTGACTTGCTCGGCTTCGGCGCAGGATCGAGATGCCGCAGTCGCTCCATCGGCAGCGGTGAAGGGCCGTTTCCGTAGCGTCGCACGCCGTGCAAGAAGGACTGCACTCTTGTGACATAGCCCGCGTTGCCGCCGTGGCCATCGGTCTCGAGCGCGGTGTGCGGATAGCCGCGCATCAGCATCTCGAAGATTTGCTCGCCAAACGATGCCGGCCCGCAGCCGAACGAAGTCAAGAGCAGGGGGAAGACGCCGCCGCGTTCGCGAGCGGCGATCGAGACGCGCAGTGCGTGGTTGAGATCAGCCCAGGCCACACGCGGCAGTCGGTCGATCTGCGCGGGCACCGAAAAGCAGTCCATCGGCAGCGCCAGCACGCCGTTCTGGCGCAGGATGCTGGGGATGCCGGCGTTGATGGAGCGATCCAAGAACACGTGCAGCGAGCCGCACACCACCACCACCGGGGTCTTGGTAGCGCGGCCGTACTCCAGCGTGCGACGGCCTATTTCGAGGAGCTTCTCTTCGTATTCGCTCTGTGCCTTCCCAGCGCGCTCCGCGGCCGCGGCCACGCCGGTGATCTTTGCGCCGAGCTCGAGGGCTGCTTTCTGTAGCGCGAGCACGAGCCTCGGCTGCGTGTATCCATCGGCCAGCGACAAGACTGGCGCCACCATCCGCACGGTCCTGCCGCGTGCGCGCAGGGCGGCAGCGACCACGTCCGGGATGGCTTGTTCGTTCGCGCAGGTCTGGTTGCCGCTTCGCTCTGGTGCGCCGACTTCCAGCACCTTGGGCATGAAGAGCACCTCGACGTCGGCATCCGCGATGGCATGCGCGACTTTGACCGGTGCGCAGGCGTCATAGGCGTAGCTCAGCTCTTCGCCGTGCTGCAGCGAGTTACCGTCGGAGCGCAGCACGCGCACGCCGAGACCAAGCTCCGCGAGGAACGTTGCCGCCCACGGCATGAAGCCGGCCAAGGTGCCGACTTCCGGGATGCCCACCGTGCGCTCTCCCGGCTGATCCTTGGCGTATTGCGCGAGCAGCGCCGCACGCTCGTCGAAGCCGCTCGGTGCCTGGGCATCGAGCTTGGGACGAGCTGCAGTCGAGATCTCGAACTTCGGGCAGGCTCCGCCGGAGAAGACTTGGCGACGTTGGCCGAGCACGGCGACCGTGGTCTTCTCGATGTTGCAGAGCGTCGCGCATTGCTTGTCTTGGCAACGCACCTCGCCGCGCTCCGCAATCTCCGCCGTCAAGAACGTATCGAGCGCAAAGCGACGCCGATCCGTGAGCAGGGCCTGGCCGAGCTCTTCACGCGCGCACAGGCCGATGCCCCACGCGCCCATGGCACCGGGATTGGGCGGCACGGTCACCTCGCGGCCGGTGAGTGCGGCGAGTGTCCATGCGAGCGACGCGCTGGACGCTGGCTTACCTTGAAAGAAGATGCGCTCCCCGAAGGTGCGCTGACCCATCACGCGGTTCAGGTAGTTGTGGATGACCGAGTATTGAAAGCCCGCGAAGATGTCCGGCACAGCAAAACCCGCCGATTCTGCTTCTGCCGCGGCCTCGGCGACGAACACCGTGCACATCTGTCCGAGGTCCGGCGGCCTCTGTGCGTTCTGCGCCATTTCGTTGAAGAGCGCGATGTCCGAAACGCCGTAGAACACTGCTTGTTCCTCCAGAAACGAGCCGGTGCCGGCGCTGCAGGCCTTGTTCATGTCACTTTCGATGATCTGGCCGCCCGCGATCTGGATCAGCTTGGCGTCCTGTCCGCCGATCTCGACCACCGTCAGACTCTCTCCGTGTTTTTCGTCGCAGCGGATGGCTGCGGTGGCATGGGCGACGATCTCGTTGACCACCGAGATCCGGTCGGCGAGATCCGGATACGCAGCGCGCAGTACCGTCGCCACGGCTTCGCGACCCGAGCCGGTCACGCCGATGGCGCGCACGTCGGGCGTCGTGGTCCCTAGTAGTGTGCGCACCAAGCGCTGCGCGGCTTCTACGGGATTGCCACGCGTGCGGTCGTAGACATCGAGCACGGCCTCGCCGGTCGCGGCCGAGGTGAGCACGGCCTTGCTACCTGTCGAGCCGAGGTCGAGGCCCAGCACGCAAGGTTCTCTGGCAGCGTCGGCGCCGACTTCTGCCGGCTGCATCACCGTGACACGATGCGAAAAGCGCTTGGCCGGTTCGAGCACCGCGACGCGTACGGCCCTGCTCTTGATGAGCGTGCTGGGGTCGTTGGGAAGTGCAGCCAACGGCTGCAAACCGATTTGATCGGCCGCGATCCGGGCTGCGCCGGAGGCTTCGAAGAAGAGCGCTTGATCTGGCACTTCGACGGGAACGCCCAGATGTTCCTGCAGACAGATGCGCAGCGTGCGGATCCGAGAGCCACCGCCGATCAGATACACGGGACCGTCGACCTGCGCGCGACCCAGGAGCGCTGCGACGTAGCGCGCAATGGAGTCGAAGTAGCCGCGGAAGAGTTGGTCGCGCGGACGGCCCTGGTTGCCGAAGTGCGTCATCTCGCTCTTGGCGAAGACCGAACAGCGCGCGGTGATGGGAATGCCTTGGGTTGCCTCGAGCGCGAGGCTGTCAGCGGCTTCGAGGCTGAGCCCAAAACGCGCCGCGTTCTTGACGATGGTCTCGCCGGTGCCGGCCGAGCACTTGTCGTTTTCGACGTGCCGAACGCGGCCACGCGCATCTCGCGTGAGCACCGAGTAACCGCGTGCGCCGACGCTCACCAGATTGAGCGCGCCGCTGAGATCCGTGCGCAACGAAAGCGCGGCTTCGAGGCAGGCGTCCTCGGGCAACGATGCACAGACGGGCGGTGCCAGTTCCGCACAGTAGAGGCCGGTCGCGCCCAGCGCCGCGCACTCGGCGATGTTTGCGCGCTTGTACCACTCGGCGAAGACCCGCATGGGTTCGCCTTCGTGCGTGACCTCCTCGGTCGACTCGACCCTGAGCTTTCCCGACTCGTCTCGGACGAGCACTGCGAACTTGATGGCTGCCTTGCCCAAGTCGACGCCTGCAACACGTGTCTGCATCGGGCTACTCCTGGCTTACTCTCCAACCATTCACATACGGAGCCGTATGTGCCCACTCTGCCTGGCTGGGCAGGGATGGTGAATTGATCTAGCGCAAGTCCGGTTCGCGCTCGGCTCAACTCACCGGTGTGATTTCGGTGATTTCAGGAGCATTTCTGCTGAGCCAGGTGGCTACCAGCGCGTAGAGCGAGGGCAAGACGCCCAGAGTCATCAGCGTGGCGGTGACCAGACCGCCGATCACGACGGTGGCCAGCGGGCGCTGCACCTCGGCGCCGGTTCCGGTGGCCATGGCCATCGGAACGAAGCCGAGCGACGCCACCACTGCGGTCGTCAACACCGGTCGCAAGCGTTCGGCGGCGGCTCGGATAGCGGCCTCCTTCGGCGAGAGTCCCTCGGCGCGGTGGCGCTCGACAGCGGAGAGCAAGACCACGCCGTTGAGCGTGACGACGCCGAAGAGCGCGATCAGACCGACTGCGGCCGAGATCGAAAACGGCATGTCCCGGCCCGCCAGCGCCAGCACACCGCCGCTGGCGGCGGCGGGGATGTTCAAGAAGA
>JADGRG010000548.1 GCA_017881145.1 Sandaracinaceae bacterium
ACCGCGGAGTCTAGACTGCGTTGCAGCGCGCACCGATGCCGTTCTGACGCACGGTCGGCAAGTCGCACGGTGAGCGCCGCGCTTCTTCTCCGTGACGCGGCCATGAGTGCTCGCCGCGACGTCGCCGAGGGCGCGGACAGCGTTCAGCAAACAGCCGCTATCGCTGCCGAAGCCGCGTCGTTACCAACAAAACCATGCGCGATCACACCCTCCCCGTCCCCGATCCACCTGTGGCACTATACGACCGGCGAGGACGCACCCGATCAAAGCGAGGCCTCCTTGGCCATTTCCTGGCCCGCGACGGCAGGGAGCCGAGTCCCGGCCGTCGTCCTCGGCGAACCTGCTTAAAATAGATGGCCTGACCGCGATGTCAGGGAGGCCGATTTAGTGAGGTAGCTTGTCGAGCAAGGCGCGCACCACGCCCCACGCGTCTGCTTCCACGGCGTCGTTGCGATCGTCGAAGAGAAACTCAGATGTGCGCAGAGGCCCGACGCTGTCCACCGTGGCGAACTCCTCGTCCAGGTAGCGCACAGCTTCGAGCGCTTCGGCCTCGGAGAGTAGAGGGATCAGTTGTGCGGCGACACCATCGATCCCAGTACGGTAGTTCTGCAAGAAGTACACGAGGTCGTACGCGTCCTTGTTCTCTCCGCGGCTGCGCAGGGAGAGAGCTTTCATGGCGACAAAGGCACCGGGGCCGCATGCGCCGATGTCGCGCTGTGCGCGTTCACCACGGATCGTCTTGCCACGCAGCGACACCTTCACGCGGTCGCGGAACGCCAGTCGAAGGCCAGGCGCAATGATCGCAGCGAAATCCGACTTGATGTTCTTGATGCCGCCGCCTCGGTCGCGTTTCTCCGTGGGCGGGATCAGGAAATCCACGGTGACCGTCGGTGGCCCGTCGATCTTCCAACGTTGGTGCGTCTGATTGCCCCGCTCGTTTACGTCGGGCGAGAAGTTCGCTTGGCGTAGTCGCTCGATCAAACCTTGGTACCGCTTGTCATCGAAAACAGCGAGCGACAAGCCAACGTCGAGGTCCAAGGTTCCAACGTGCTTTTCCTTTGCGTCACCTTGGTCGATGAGCAGACTCGGGACGAGGCCGCCAACAACGACTACGTCGTCGAGCATGTCGCCCAGTCTGGTCGCGACATACAAGCACGTGGCTCGGACTTGTTCGACTTGGTTGGGCGGGTAGCCAGCCGCTGTTCGAGGTTTTGGAGACATCAGTGACCCCCAGGCAGTAGACGTGTGCGAAGTTCCGCAGCCGCTTCCTTCGAGCGCTCAGGATGAGCCAGCACGTCAAGGTACGCCTGCACCGGGTGCACGCATTCTATGCCGTGCTTCCTCTCTGCGCCGTCAAAGACACCCAGATCATTAGGCACCACGAACCAGACATTCGCTCCTCTGGTTTCTTCGCGAAACCCAGTTGCCCGCAGCCAATCGTCGCTTGGCCGGTGTGTCACAAAGAACGTGACCAATCGGAACATCGCAAAGTTCGTGTGCAGCCACGCTGCCGCGAGTCCGGTGGTCGCGTACTTGGCTCCCGAGTCCGCGAGCGCTCCGGACAAGCTTGAGAGAAGGTCATCGCTCGGCGGCGGGCTGACGTGTCCTCGTAGAATCGTGTGCTTCTCAAAGTCATAGACCTCAGCCCACGCATCGAGCAGCAAGCCAGGATCTCTCACGCGTAGGGTCCCATCTTCTTTTCGATCCACCAGGTGGTCCTTCTCCAGGCGACGTACAATGCGACTCGTGAAGCCGTCATCGAGGCCCGTTGCGCGAGCAAGGTCTTGCTGACGGAAGGCGTGATCCGGTTCGATCAGAAGCCGGCGCGCGATCCGGGAACTCTTCGGCGCGAACGCCGATGACGGCCTCCCACGCCGAGAGAACTTGTTTGGCTTGCCTTCGATGATGACGCGAAGACCCGGTGCAACGATGCGCGCGTTGCCTGAGAGGTCAAACCACGAGACCTCTGCCTCAGCGCAGAGTCGTTGACCCACATCCCCCATGTACGGAACTGCGACGACGGCGGTGGTCGCACGGCCGAGCTTCTTTGCACACGACTTGGCTTGGGCGATGGCCGAGCCGACAACCGCCGCACTACTGCTGCCCTTGACCTCAACGACTAGCTTCTGGTTGCCAAGGTGGACGACTAGATCCGCACCGCGGTCTCGACCACCGGGCTCAGCTCGCATCTGCGTCGCGTCCAGCCACGTCTTCAATAACCGGCATGCCTCTCGAAGCGCCAGGGTCTCGTACTCCGAAGCAGAAATTTCGGGCATCCTGTCTATATTACGCTTCCTGACCCATTGGTCAACTGTGCGCTAATAAACAGGTCGTACTCCGCGGAAAGTCGGTCCGCGGTGGTCGGAGCCGTGTCGAGCACGCGGTGATGGCGGCAAATACGAGGCTGAAAGCGAGCGTCTCCCGGACGGGCTCGCGATCTCGTGGCCGAAGAGCCGTCATGCCTGCGTGCGGGCAATGCACCCTCGCGTGGTCGGGACCACCGCTAGCGCGAGGCTCGTGGGTTCACAACCACTCGCTACCATCAGACGCACTCGTGGACCTGCGAGCGCCGCCCGTGCCGTCGCGATAGGCAAAGCAACACGTACGCGTGCCCAACACGCAATCGATCGTTCGAAGCGTGTCAGCGGATCTTGATTTGCGCGTAGTCGCGGAAAGCTCGATCAATGAGCTTCAGGAACAAGCGTCCGCCCGCCGCCGAGAGCAGCGACAGCGTTGGGTATTCGTGCTCGCACGGCGCCAAAACCTGGTCCCCGCGCTGCCACGGATACTCTGCATTTTCCGGAGAGGTCGTCCGTTTGATGGCTGGCGCGAGCTTTTCGATTTCGCGGGCGAACCTCGCCGCCGTTTTGCATACGATTTCGTGCTGCGCGCTTCGTCCTTCGTACTCGGCGACCAGCGCAGGAGAACGCAGAAATGAGTTCATGAACTTGGCGAAGCCAGTGTGCTTGGATGCAATCTCGCTCACGTCGCCGGTTGAGTCACGCAGGCGGTACGCCTTTGCGAGCTTTTCGCACGCCATCTGCAAGTAGTGCAGCCGGTGACAAGGTGGAAGGTCTGCGGTGTCGGCGAGGAGCTTGTGCACCTGCCAGTCCGACCAGGCCTGC